>NZ_JBHMAA010000046.1:0-1285 GCF_042429745.1 Neorhizobium puerariae
GAACCCATGGGCATCGAGTTCAGGTTTTCTGTATACGTTTCTGAGGTCGACGAGGACGGGGCTTTTCATGACGGCCCTGAGGCGGTCGAGGTCGAGGGCTCGGAACTCGTTCCATTCGGTGACGAGGACGGCGACGTCGGCGTCCTTTGCGGCCTGGTATGGTCCGCTTGCGAAGTCGATGTCCATGATCTGGCGGGCGTTGTCCATGCCTTCCGGGTCGTAGCCGGAGACGATGGCGCCGGCGTCCTTGAGGGTCTGGACGATGGCGATCGCCGGGCTGTCGCGCATGTCGTCGGTATTGGGCTTGAAGGTGAGGCCGAAGACGGCGACCTTCTTGCCGCGCACGTCGCCGCCCGCGGCTGCGATCACCTTGCGGCCCATGGCGCGCTTGCGGTTGTCGTTGATGGCGATGGTGGTTTCGATCAGCCTGACCGGGCTGTCGTGGTCCTGGGCGGTCTTTGCGAGTGCCAGCGTGTCCTTGGGGAAGCACGATCCGCCGTATCCGGGTCCCGCATGCAGGAATTTCGAGCCGATGCGTCCGTCGAGGCCGATGCCGCGGGAGACGTCCTGGACGTCCGCGCCGACGCGCTCGCACAGGTCGGCCATCTCGTTGATGAAGGTGATCTTCATGGCGAGGAAGCCGTTGGCGGCGTATTTGATGAGCTCGGAGGTGCGGCGGCTGGTGAAGAGGAGGGGGGACTGGTTGAGGTAGAGGGGCCGGTAGACCTCGGTCATGACGGCGCGGGCGCGTTCGTCGGAAATGCCGACGACGATGCGGTCGGGACGCTTGAAGTCCTCGATGGCGGCGCCCTCGCGCAGGAATTCGGGATTGGAGACGACGGCGAAGTCGGCCTGCGGGTTGGTCTCGCGGATGATGCGCTCGACCTCGTCGCCGGTGCCGACGGGGACGGTGGATTTGGTGACGACGACGGTGAAGCCGTTCATGGCCGCGGCGATCTCGCGGGCGGCGGCATGGACGTATCCGAGGTCGGCATGGCCGTCGCCGCGCCGCGAGGGCGTGCCGACGGCGATGAAGACGACCTCGGCCTCGCCGACGGCCTGGGCGAGGTCGGTGGTGAACGACAGGCGTCCCGCCTTGACGTTGGTCTCGACCAGCGCGTCGAGGCCCGGCTCGAAGATCGGGATGACGCCGCTCTTCAGCGCCTCGATCTTCTCCACCGCCTTGTCGACGCACACGACCTCATGGCCGAAATCCGCAAAGCATGCCCCCGAAACAAGGCCAACATAACCCGAGCCAACCATTACTATTCGCATCTGATATCCC
>NZ_JBHMAA010000049.1:0-27582 GCF_042429745.1 Neorhizobium puerariae
GAAACCGGCACAAAAGCCAATCACGTCATCCATCACAGAGCCAAACCGTAACCCGGCCCCATCAGCATTCCAGCCAACTTCTCAGTGATTTTGCAGGAGCAAATCTCGCGATTTCTCCAGAACGAGAAACTTCGTCGCCAGCAGCGCCGCCGCCCTCGTCAGTGACACGGCTTATAGAGGCTACCACAATATCAAGTCAACAGGGGGATATCGAAATTTTCAGGAAAAACGA
Source organism: Neorhizobium puerariae (assembly GCF_042429745.1). Taxonomy (NCBI): domain Bacteria; kingdom Pseudomonadati; phylum Pseudomonadota; class Alphaproteobacteria; order Hyphomicrobiales; family Rhizobiaceae; genus Neorhizobium; species Neorhizobium puerariae. The sequence continues at coordinate 233 of NZ_JBHMAA010000049.1, forward strand.
CAGAATATTGATTTCAAACGATAATTTTGGATTTCCCTTGGAACCCCCTGTTCGCTGCGGACGATGTGACCGCGTCCGGCGCCGGAAAACGCCGTCCTGCCGGACCGCGCCCCAAAACTGCCCCGACAAATTCACAATCTCCTGGTCTACAAAGCTCCGGATGGGGATTCGAAGGCTCGTTTCAAGGATTGCACCCGTTTGCAACCATGCCGATTTGACTCTCCGCATCGAAACGGGCACATGTTTGGCCCAAGGTTTCGCGGGCACAATAAAGGCTTGCCCGCGACACGACGAGTATCAGGGGAATTGGCTCAGACTGGCATGACGATGGCCCGCAGCACGATCCGCTCGCTCGGCAACGAACCGCCGATACTCGCCGATGGCCGCCGCGCCCCGGATCACCGTGAGATTTCCTTTCGCTGGCTTTCGGGCACCTTCCTCACCGGCATAACCTCGTCGATCCTGATGGGCGTCGCGCTGTTTGCGGCGCTTGACGGGCGCCAGCAGCTTGCCATCCCTGCCGAGGCTTCCGCCTCGCTGCCGCATGACGACGACGCCGACACCGCCTCGCGCGGAAAACGCCTGCTTGGCGGCAATATCGTCGCCATGCCGACCGACCGGAAGATCATGGAAGTCTCCACGGTAATCCATGAGGGAAACAAGGAAGTCGTCCGCCGCAAGCCGTTCGCGCATGTGAAGATGAACCTTGCCGCAAACCATGTGGCCCAGGAGGACTACCCCTCCTTCGATCCCCTGACGATCTTTTCGTCCAGCGAGGCCCCTCCCCCGCCTGCCGCGCGGGCCGGCGCGATCTACGGTTCCAATGTCGAATCCGAGGTAAGCCTGCAGACGGTCGCCTTTCCGGTCAAAGGCATCACCTACGCCCTTGCGCCGGCCATGACCCTGGAGGAAGTGGAGGAGAACGTCCGCTCCAACGGCTCGGTGCTGACGGATGGAAACACCCAGCTTTCCGCTCTCTATTATGTCGATCCGCAGCGTTTCTCGTCGAAGGACGACGACGACGGCGATCTCGACATCACCGCCGGCCTGTCGGCGCGCATCGTCGAGGAGAACATCTCCGTCTCGGCCTCCGAACCGGTCACCTCGCATACGCGTGAATATGCCGACGACATCATTCCGGTCCGCAAGCCCGAGACCGTTACCCAGGCCATGACGGAAGTCGGTTATCCCGAGGGCAAGGCGCAGGAGATTTCCGGCTATCTCCACTCCCGGCTGGGCGAGGCGGATCTCGTCGCCGGCGACGTGCTGCGCATCGGCGTGATCCAGGACGGCGACATGGTGCTGGTCGTGCGCGCCAGCCTTTACCGGCGCGGCAAGCATCAGGTGACGGTCGCCCTCGACGATCACGGCCGGTTCGTGAACGGCGAGGAGCCGCCGATGCTGGATGCGGTCGCTTCCGCCTTCAGCGAGCAGCCGCCCCAGATCGTGACGGGCCGCGAACTGCCGCGCGTCTATGACGGCATCTATCGCGCCGCCCTGTCCTACGGCATGAACAGGGATATGACGGCTCTCCTGGTGAAGCTGCTCGCCAGCAATGTCGATCTGCAGGCCCAGTTGAAACCGGCGGACAAGATCGAAGCCTTCTTCTCGGTCGCCGACGAAAAGGGCCAGGCGGACAAGAATTCCGAATTGCTTTACGTCAACGCCCGTTTCGGCGATACGACCACCCGCTTTTACCGCTTTCAGAATTCCGACGACGGGTCGATCGACTATTTCGACGAGAACGGAAAGAGCATCCGCCAGTTCCTGCTGCGCAACCCGGTTCCGAACGGCCGCATGACCTCCGGTTTCGGCATGCGCGCCCATCCGCTCCTCGGTTACTCGCGCATGCATACCGGCACCGACTGGGCGGCGCCCCGCGGCACGCCGATCATCGCGGCCGGCAATGGCACCGTCGAGAAGGCCGGCTGGGATTCCGGCGGCTACGGCAACCAGACGCTCATCCGCCATGCCAATGGCTATGTCTCCTCCTACAACCACCAGAGCGCGATAGTCGCCGGCGTCCGCGAGGGCGCGAAGGTGACCCAGGGCCAGGTGATCGGTTACGTGGGTTCGACCGGGGAATCGACCGGCTCGCACCTGCATTACGAGCTGATCGTCAACGGCACCAAGGTCGACCCGATGAAGGTGCGCCTGCCCGGCGGCAGTTCGCTGGAAGGCAAGGCGCTTGCCCGGTTCGAAGAGGAACGCAAGCGCATCGACGTCCTGCTCAACATCCAGCCGTCCGACGAGGTCGCAAGCCGCTGACCGATCAGTGGAAGACGGTCAGCGTCCCGGCCGCGGCATCGATGCATGCCGTACTGCCCACGGGCGTGCTGAGCGCGCGCGTGCCATGGCCGAACGGCAGGCCGCCCAGGACGGGAACTGCCATCCGGCTCAGGTGATCGCCGACGATGTCGATGACCGGCGGCAAGCGTTCCGGGTCGGCGGTCGTGAACTGGCCGACGGCCACCCCCGCAAGCCCGTCCAGGTGGCCGGCCTTTCCGAGCATCGTCAGCGCACGATCGATCCGCCCCGGCTGGCAATCGGCCGCCTCGACGAGCAGGATCGCGCCCTGCAGACCCGGCAGCGCCCAGCCGGCGGCCGTTGCGATCGTATCGAGATTGCCGCCGATCAGCAGGCCGCTCGCCGCACCGCCCGCCGTCAGCACCGCGGTCGCTTCATCGGGCCTTGCCTGGAAGACCAGACTGCCCCGGCCCGCCAGCATCCGCAGCAGCAGTTCGAGATTTTCCGCGTCGAACCCGCCTTCGCCGTTTCCATAAAGCGTGCCGTGCACGCCCACGAGACGGCAGTGAAGGAAAAGGGAAAGATGCAGGGCCGTGATATCGCTGAAGCCGACCAGCGGTTTCGGATCGCGCCGCACCGCCTCGAAATCGAGCCGATCCGCAATGCGATAGGACCCCTTGCCGCCACGCGTGGCGAAGATCGCCCGGACGGCGGGATCGCGAAACGCGTCGTTGATATCCTCCAGGCGCTGGGCGTCGGTCCCTGCGAAAGGACCGTATTTTTCAAAGGCGTGCCGGCCGAAATCCACCTCGAAGCCGAGGGCGCGAAGACTTTCCGCCCGCGCAAGCACAGGCAGCCTCTCCGGCGTGCTTGCCGGCGAGATGAAGCGGATCTTGTCGCCCGGCTTCAGCCCGGCGGGAAAAATGCAGTCTTCCGGCATTCTCCGAACGATCATGTCTCGACCTCGCTCCACCCCGGACGAAAAAAGCCGCCCCTGAGGGCGGCCCTTAAAAGTTGGCTTATGCAGCCGCGGCTTCGCTCGCGCCGCCCTTGACGCGGAAGAGCAGCCGGTCGGAACCGGACGAAACCGCGACGGTCGAGCCGTCCGGGATCTGGCCGCCCAGGATCTGCTCCGCGAGCGGGTCCTGCAGGTATTTCTGGATCACCCGCTTCAGCGGACGGGCGCCATAGACCGGGTCGTAACCTTTCTCGGCCAGCCATTCGCGGGCATCTTCGCCAAGCTCGATCGAAATCTTGCGCTCGGCGAGCAGATTGAGAAGCCGCTTCATCTGGATATCGACGATCGCGCCCATCTCGTTCCGCTTCAGGCGGTGGAAGAGGATGATTTCGTCGACACGGTTCAGGAATTCCGGCCGGAACGACATCTTGACCACGTCCATCACCTGATCGCGGACGCTGTCGACATCCTCGCCGTCGCGCAGATTGGTAAGGTATTCCGCACCAAGGTTCGACGTCATGATGATCATCGTGTTCTTGAAGTCGACCGTACGGCCCTGCCCGTCCGTCAGACGCCCGTCGTCGAGCACCTGCAGGAGGACGTTGAACACGTCCGGATGCGCCTTCTCGATCTCGTCGAACAGCACGACCTGATAGGGCTTGCGCCGGACCGCTTCGGTCAGCGCGCCGCCTTCGTCGTAACCGACATAGCCGGGAGGCGCGCCGATCAGCCGGGCCACGGAATGCTTTTCCATGTACTCCGACATGTCCATGCGAACCATCGCGGTCTCGTCGTCGAACAGGAAGCGGGCGAGCGATTTCGTCAGCTCCGTCTTGCCGACGCCGGTCGGGCCGAGGAAGATGAACGAACCGATCGGCCGGTTGGGGTCCTGCAGGCCGGCACGCGAACGGCGAACCGCGCGGGAGACCGCCTGGACGGCATCGCCCTGGCCGACGACCGATTTCGCCAGCTCGTCTTCCATCCTGAGCAGCTTCTCGCGCTCGCCTTCCAGCATCTTGTCGACCGGAATGCCGGTCCAGCGGGAAACGACATGCGCGATCGCATCCGGATTGACGACTTCCTGCACCATCGAGCTACCGGCGCTGTCGCGCTCCTCGGCAGCCTTCAGATCCTTTTCGAGATCCGGAATGACGCCATAGGTCAGCTCGCCGGCACGCTGGTATTCACCCTTGCGCTGGGCGATTGCCAGTTCGTTGCGGGCTTCGTCGAGTTGCCTCTTGAGGTCCGCAGCAAGGCCGAGCTTCTGCTTTTCCGCCTGCCAGCGGGCCGTCAGCGCATCCGCCTGCTCCTCGAGCGAGGTCAGTTCCGTATCGAGCCGCACCAGCCGGTCGGCCGAGGCGCTGTCGGTTTCCTTCTTCAGGGCCTCGCGCTCGATCTTCAGCTGGATGATACGGCGGTCGAGTTCGTCCAATTCCTCGGGCTTGGAATCCACCTGCATGCGAAGGCGCGATGCGGCCTCGTCCATCAGGTCGATCGCCTTGTCGGGCAGGAAGCGGTCGGTAATGTAGCGGTTGGAAAGCGTCGCGGCGGCAACCAGCGCGGAGTCGGAGATCCGCACCTTGTGATGCTGTTCGTACTTTTCCTTCAGGCCGCGCAGGATCGAGATCGTGTCCTCCACGGTCGGTTCGTCGACCATGACCGGCTGGAAACGACGGGCGAGCGCCGGGTCCTTCTCCACATGCTTGCGGTATTCGTCGAGCGTGGTCGCGCCGACGCAATGCAGCTCGCCGCGGGCAAGCGCAGGCTTCAGGAGATTGGAGGCGTCCATCGCGCCATCGGACTTGCCGGCGCCGACCAGCGTGTGCATCTCGTCGATGAACAGGATGATCTCGCCGTTTTCCGACTGAACCTCGTTCAGCACGCTCTTCAGCCGCTCCTCGAACTCGCCGCGATATTTCGCGCCGGCGATCAGCGCACCCATGTCGAGCGCCATCAGCCGCTTGTCCTTCAGGCTTTCCGGCACGTCGCCGTTGACGATCCTGAGCGCGAGGCCCTCGGCGATCGCCGTCTTGCCGACGCCGGGCTCACCGATCAGGACCGGGTTGTTCTTGGTGCGGCGGGAGAGCACCTGGATCGTGCGGCGGATTTCGTCGTCGCGGCCGATCACCGGGTCGAGCTTGCCTTCACGGGCTTCCGCGGTCAGGTCGCGGGCATATTTCTTCAGCGCCTCGAAACCCTGTTCGGCGTTCGCGCTGTCGGCGGTGCGGCCCTTGCGGATATCGTTGATGACCTGGTTCAGCGCCTGCGCGGTGACGCCCGCCTTCTTGAGCGTCGCGGCCGTCGATGCCGAGCTTTCGATCGCAAGCGCGAGAAGCAGGCGCTCGACCGTCACGAAACTGTCGCCGGCTTTCTTCGACGCCTCCTCAGCGGTCGCGAAGACCTTGGCGAGCGGCTGGGAAAGATAGATTTCGCCATTGCCGCCGGAAACCTTGGGCAGCTTGGCAAGCGTCGCGTCGTTGGCGATGCGGGCTTCCTTGGCATTGCCGCCGGCACGTTCGATCAGCGACGACGCCATGCCCTGGTCGTCGTCGAGCAGGACTTTCAGTACGTGTTCCGGCGTGAACTGCTGATGACCCGAGGCGAGCGCGCTCGTCTGCGCCGACTGCAGGAAACCGCGGACCCGCTCGGAATATTTTTCGATGTTCATTCTCTGACCTCCTGAATCGCCCTGCCCTTATAAGGCACAGGCCGATGATTGAGATTGAGCTCCCTCAAAGGCGAGCCCGGCCGGCGCAAACCGGCTTCGGCTTGAGATATGGTAAGCGAAATCCGGTGTTTAAAGAGTTCGCAAAAGCAAAAAACTCCGGCTTTCGACCGGAGTTTTGACAATACGCAATTCTGACGCGCATCCTGAAATGCCCGGCAGGTCCCCGGACGAAGATGCGCTTCGCAAGAAGCGGGAGCGGCGAGCTTTCAGCTGTTTTCTCGCCGCCGCCTTGACCGTGAAACCTATTCGCTGGTGGCTTCCGCCAGAACCGGCTGCTCCGTTTCGCCGGAGGCCTCGCCCCCTTCGGCAGCTTCACCGCGGCGCGGACGACGCGGACGGCTGGCCGCACGGCGGCGGGGAGTGCGTTCGGCCGGAGCGGTCGCTTCGGCCTGCTCGGCCTGTTCGACCACGACTTCCGCCGGCGTGCCTTCGATCACCGGCTGCGGGCCGGACCCATCCACGACGGGAGACCGGGGCTGCTCCACGGCAACCGGCTGCTCGGCAGGTTCGGGCTGTTCTGCAAGCGCAGGCTGCTCGCGACGCTGCTCGCGGTCCTGCCGACGGTCACGACGCTGTTCGCGGTCGCGACGGTTCTCGCGCGGCTGCTGGTCCTGAGCCTGCTCCCGCGGCTCGCGGCGCGGCTGATGTTGCGGCTGCGGAGCCGATGCCTCGTCGGCAACCACGGGCTGCTGGCCGAAACCGAGGTCGTCCGTATCGACCGTTTCGATCTCGTCCTGGTCCAGAACATTGCCGTCCCGTTCCTGATAGTCGCCGCGCTCGTGATGCTGGAAGCGGTCCTGCATCTGCGCCTGGGCGGCGGCAATGATGCGGTTGTAGTGTTCCGCGTGCTGCAGATAGTTCTCAGCCATGACCCGGTCGCCGGCGCTCTGGGCGTCGCGGGCAAGGGCCGCGTATTTCTCGGCGATATGCTGGGCGGTGCCGCGGATCTTCACGTCCGGGCCGGAGCTGTCATACGTCCTGCTGAGAGGATTTCCGCCCTTGCGGTTGAAGTTGTTGCCGCCGCCGTTGTTGTTATTATTGTTATTGCCGCGCCCTCGACCGCGCTTGTTCTGCTGTCCTGGCCTCATCTATCGTTCACCAATTCTCTGTCTTCGCTGATAAAGGGCCACGCGGCCTGCCGGTCCATGCCGGAACAAGACTTCGCGTGCCGCGCACAGGGCGAACAAAGCGTCCTGCCGCTTGTGAAAGTCAAATTAACTGATTCACGCACCGGGAATTGCTCAACCTTCACAACTCTTCGAAAAGAGCAGGATCAAGGGTTGACCTGTAACCCGAACGAATCGCTGTTCATCCCCAGCTGCCCCAGTGCGTACTTGCAAGCTATCCCGCTTCCCTCGGAAATCCAAGCCTTTTCTTTTGCTATACAAATCAGGCCTCTTTCCCGATAAAAACGAGAACACGATCATTGTCACCGTAGTCACGATCTGCTTGCGCCAGCGTGAAGCCGGCCGAGCGGAAAATTGCGGTCACGGTTTCCTTCTGATCGAATCCGATTTCGACGCCGATAACGCCGTCCTTTTCAAGGAAATCTCCAGCATCCGCGGCAATCGCTCGATAAGCGGCGAGCCCGTCGGACCCTCCATCCAGCGCTGCCGGGGGATCGAAATCCCGGACTTCGGGCTCCAGTGCGGGGATGACGTCACTCCGTATATACGGCGGATTTGACACGATTATGTCGAAACGTCCGGTAACTTGGTCGAACCAGTCGCTGCCAACCGTGGCAAATCGTTCCGTCAATCCCAGCCTCGCGGCGTTTTCCGCTGCCGTCTTCAACGCATCCTCCGAAATATCGGTGCCGATTCCCCTGGCCTCGGGAATTTCCTTCAGAAGCGCCAGGATGATCGCACCTGTTCCGGTGCCGAGATCCAGGAGGCGTGCCGCGCCCTTGGCTGCGACAATCTGCCTCACGTAGGGAAGCATCGAATCCACCAGGATTTCGGTGTCCGGGCGTGGCTCCAGCGTTTCTTTCGAAATCAGCAGGTCCACCCCGTGGAATTCTCGTTTTCCTAATATGCGATGGACCGGCTCCCGTTTCAAGCGCCGTTCGATCGAATCTGCAATTCGGCTCGATTCCGCGTGCGTCAGCGGCCGGTCGCCGCCGGTGAAGACCTCGGTGGCGGACAGGTTGAGCAGCCCGCCGATGAGAAGCCTCGCCTCGATGGCCGCATCCGGCAGTCCGGCTGCCGAAAACCGGCTTTTCGCCTCGGCCACCGCCGCGCCAAGCGTCGTCATCCCTGGCTTTCCCCGAGCTGTGCGAGCTGGCCGGCCTGGTAGTCGGCGATCAGCGCATCGACCACCTCGTCGATCTCGCCCTCCATCATCCGGTCGAGCTTGTAGAGCGTCAGGTTGATGCGGTGGTCCGTCACCCTTCCCTGCGGGAAGTTGTAGGTGCGGATGCGCTCCGAGCGGTCGCCGGAGCCCACCTGGCTCCTGCGGTCCGCGGAACGCTCGTTATCTGCCCTCTGCCGCTCCATGTCGTAGAGCCGGGAGCGCAGCACCTGCATCGCCTTGGCGCGGTTCTGGTGCTGCGATTTTTCCGAGCTGGTGACGACGATGCCGGTCGGAAGATGCGTGATGCGCACCGCCGAATCCGTGGTGTTGACGTGCTGCCCGCCGGCGCCGGAAGAGCGCATCGTGTCGATGCGGATGTCCTCGGGGCGGATTTCGATGTCGATCTCCTCCGCCTCCGGCAAGACCGCGACCGTCGCCGCCGACGTATGGATGCGTCCGCCCGCTTCGGTCTCCGGCACGCGCTGCACCCGGTGCACGCCGGATTCGAATTTCAGCTTCGAGAACACGCCCCGGCCGGTGATCGTCGCGATGATTTCCTTGTAGCCGCCCGCCTCGCCCTCGCTGGCCGAGAGAACCTCGACCTTCCAGCCATGGGTGCTGGCGTAACGTTCGTACATGCGGAAGAGATCGCCAGCAAACAGTGCCGCCTCGTTGCCGCCCGTACCGGCGCGGATTTCCAGGATGGCGCTTCGCTCGTCCGCCGCGTCCTTCGGCAGGAGCAGGATCTGCATCTCCTTTTCGAGCGCCTCGATCCGCGTTTCCGCCTCCGGCAGTTCCAGCTCGGCAAGCTCACGCATTTCGCGATCGGTCGCCCTGTCGGCAAGCATTGCCCGAAGATCGGCCGCCTCGACGACCGTCTTCTCGTATTCGCGGATCTTGCGCACGACGGGCTGCAGCTCGGAATATTCCGAGGCGAGCTTCACATAGACATCCGCGGACGGCCCCTCCGACATGCGCGCCTCGATCTCGCCGAAACGGCGTTCCAGCTCGCGCATCTTTTCAACAGGAAGCTTAGCCAATCATAAAACTCCAACTATTCCGCTCGTCGTCCCCGGGCTTATCCCGAGGATCAGCTAACCTGTCGACGTGGATAAATCCCCGGGACAGGCCCCGGGACGACGGTGAGAGCACATAGCTCGACCAATGGCCGTCATTCAATCGTCAAACCGGAATATTGTGAGCCTCGGCGAACCGGACAAGCAGGTCGCGGATCGGTTCCGACGAGCGGGTATCGTCGAGCGCGGCGTTCAGCTCGGCGGCCAGCAGGTCCGCATCGAGCCCGAGAAGCATGGCCTTGACCGGACCGATGGAGGTCGCCGCCATCGAGACGGAACGGTAGCCGATCCCGATCAGCGCCATGGCGGACAGCGGCTTGCCGGCCATCTCGCCGCAAAGCGTCACCGACGTCTTGTTGCGCTCGCCGGCCCGCGCGATGTCGCGCAGGATGCGCAGGAACGGCTTGCCGAGATTGTCGAAGCGGTCGGAGACCCGCGCATTTCCGCGATCGGCCGCCATCGAGAACTGGAAGAGGTCGTTCGACCCGACCGAAACGAAATCCACCTCGGCCATCAGTTCGTCGAGCTGCCACATCAGCGCCGGCACTTCCAGCATGGCGCCGAACTGCAGCTTGCGCGGCAGGTTGTAACCGAACTTCGAAAGATGCTGCACTTCCTTCTGCATCAGGTCGCGCACCGCATGGATTTCCGAAACCTCCGTCACCATCGGCACCATCATCCGGAGCTCGCCGCCGGAGGACGCCCGGAGCAGGGCGCGAAGCTGCGTGCGCAGCAATCCGGGCCGGTCGAGCGACAGGCGGATCGCCCGCCAGCCGAGCGCGGGGTTTTCCTCTTCGTGGCTGCGGAAATAGGAGACGACCTTGTCCCCGCCGATATCGAGCGTGCGGAAGGTGATCGGGCGCCCTCCCGCCTGCTTCACCACGTTGCGATAGAAGTTCTCCTGCTCCTCCAGCTTCGGCATGGTGGACGCGATCATGAACTGCAGTTCGGTGCGGAAAAGGCCGATGCCGTCGGCGCCGGATTCCACGAGTTGCGGCAGGTCGACCATCAGGCCGGCATTCATCTGCAGGCTGATGCGCTTGCCGTCCTTGGTGAGCGGCTCGACCGACCTGAGCGCCCGGAACTGTTCCTGCCGGCGGGCCCTGAGCCGCACCTTCTCCTCATAGGCCTTCTGCAGGTCCGACATCGGCCTGAGATGAATCTGGCCGTCGTCGCCGTCGATGATGATCGGATCGCCGTTTTCGGCGAGCGCCACGACGCCGGCGGCCTGCCCCACGACCGGGATGCCCATGGCCCGCGCGACGATCACCACATGGCTCGTCACGGCACCGTCTTCGAGCACCAGCCCGCGCATCCGCTCGCGCGGATAGTCGAGCAGCTCCGCCGCCCCCATGGCCCGCGCCAGGATGATCGCATCGGCCGGAAAGCCTTCCTCGGACAGGCGCCCGGAAAAGCCTGTCAACTGGCGCAGCAGCCGGTTGGCGAGGTCGTCGAAATCGTGCATCCGCTCGCGCAGATACGGGTCGCTGAGCCGCATCATGCGCGCCTTGGTGTCGCTCTGCACCTTCTCGACCGCCGCTTCCGCCGTCAGCCCGTTATGGATGGCCTCCTCCATGCGGCGCACCCAGCCCTGGTCGTGGGCGAACATGCGGTAGGTCTCCAGCACCTCCCGGTGCTCGCCCTCCTGCGCCACCTCGCGGCGCGACAGCATGTCGTCGATCGATATCCGCAGCGAGCCTAGCGCTTCCGCGAGCCGCTGGATCTCCTTGTCCGCGTCCTCGTTCAAGAGGTTGGTGACGACGATGCGCGGCTCGTGCAGGACGACATGGCCGAGCCCGATGCCCTCGTTGTAGCCGTCCGCCTCGATTGTCACGGCGCGGGTAAGGTCGAGTTCGAGACCCGGCCGGGTGATCTTCTTCAGCTCTCCCGTCGCGATCATCTCGGCGATCACCATTGCGGTGGTTTCGAGCGCCTCGACCTCGTCTTCGCGATAGTTCCGGCTCGCCTTGTTCTGGACGACGAGAACGCCCAAAGTGCGGCCGGCCCGCAGGATCGGCACGCCGAGGAAGGAATGGTAGATTTCCTCGCCGGTCTCGGGGAGGTAGCGGAAGGCCGGATGCGCCTGCGCATCGGAAAGGTTGAGCGGCTGGGCAGAGACGGCGATCGTGCCGACCAGACCCTGGCCCATCTTCAACTGCGAAAGGTGGACGGCCTCCTTCTTGAGGCCTTCGGTCGCATAAAGTTCGAGCACGCCGTCGGAGCGGAGCACGTAGACCGAGCAGACCTCGGCCACCATGTTGCTGGCGATCTGGCGGACGATCCGGTCAAGACGCTCCTGCGGATCGAGCGGCTCCGCCATCAATTCGCGCAGCCGCTTCAAAAGAACGCGCGGACCTGCCGACAGGTCTCTCATCGCCATAAGCTCTCCCGAAATTACAAGCTATCCGGAAGACGTCGCGCCCGAAACTTGCCGCGCGCCGAACCGGCTTATCATCAACTCTTATCGAGACCGTAGGCGGAATGCAAAGTCCGAACTGCGAGTTCGGAATATGCGCCGTCGATCAGAATGGAAATCTTGATTTCCGACGTGGTGATGGCCTTGATGTTGATGCCTTTTTCGGCAAGTGCCTTGAAAGCATGCGCGGCAACGCCCGCATGGCTGCGCATGCCGATGCCGATGACCGACACCTTGGCGAGGCCTGATTCGTTCTGGGCGACATCGAAGCCGATCTTTTCCTTGTTCTCCTCCAGCACCTTCAGCGCCTTCTGCACGTCGCCGGAGGGAACGGTGAAGGTCATGTCCGTCTTCGAACCGTCTTCCGACGTGTTCTGCACGATCATGTCGACATTGATATGCGCTTCGGCGAGCGGCCCGAAGATCGCGGCCGAGACGCCGGGCCGGTCGGCAAGCCGCCGGAGCGAGATCTGCGCTTCATCCTTGGCATAGGCGATGCCGGTGACGACTTCCTGTTCCACGATTTCTTCCTCGTCGCAAATCAAAGTGCCGGGCGGGTTCAGAAGGTCGCCCATGCCCGGCGCATCGGGGTCTTCGAAACTGGAGCGCACGAAGGTGCGGACCTTGAACACCATGGCAAGCTCGACCGAGCGCACCTGCAGGACCTTGGAGCCGAGCGACGCCATTTCCAGCATTTCCTCGAAGGAGACCTTCTTCATGCGGCGCGCCTTCGGCTCGATGCGCGGGTCGGTCGTGTAGACGCCGTCCACATCGGTATAGATATCGCAGCGGTCGGCCTTGACCGCGGCCGCGATCGCCACCGCGGACGTGTCGGAACCGCCGCGGCCGAGCGTGGCGATGCGGTTGTCCGGACCAAGCCCCTGGAAACCGGCGACCACCGCCACCTGCCCCTCGCCCATGCGGCGGATGATCTCGGAGCCGTCGATCTCCAGGATGCGCGCGGCGCCATGGGCATTGTCGGTGCGGATCGGAATCTGCCAGCCCTGCCAGGAACGGGCGTTGATGCCCATCGACTGCAGCGCGATCGCCAGAAGCCCGGACGTCACCTGCTCGCCCGAGGCCACGACCGCATCGTACTCGCGGGCATCATAGAAGGGGGAATTGGCGCCCGTCACCTTCGGCGTGTCCTGCACCCAGCCGACCAGTTCGTTGGTCTTGCCGGACATCGCGGAGACGACGACCGCCACTTCGTGACCGGCCTCGACCTCCCGTTTCACATGGCGCGCGACGTTGTGAATGCGTTCGAGACTGGCGACGGATGTGCCGCCGAACTTCATGACGATGCGAGCCATACGACCAAAAACCACTGTTTCGCCCGAGACTTGGGAACCGCCAGGGCGTCTGCCTTCAAACCATCTCGAAATCCGGTCCTTGCGACGGGATTGTCAAGTTGCGGGGTCTCTTATCGAAAAGGTTCGGAAGGTGCAATGGTCAGGGCATAGCCGAACTGTACGCCGTGCATAAAAGTGTCATAGTCGCAAAATGCGACAGGGCCGCCCGGAGAGGCGGCCCTTTCGATCTGCTACCGGCTTAGTCTCCGGAGCAACCGCGGGTCCCCGGTATGCAATCCTGACCGCGTGGCGGAGGCGGACGACGGTCGTCACCCTGGTCCGCTCTCGGCTGAGAACGGCGGTCGTTGCGAAAATCGGCGATTGGCGGCGGAGGACGACGGTCTTCGCCCCGGTCTACCCTTGGCGGAGGGGGACGACGGTCTTCGTCCCGATCGACCCGGGGTGGCGGCGGCCGGCGGTCGTCGTCCCGGTCGACCCGCGGCGGAGGACGACGGTCATCCCGGTCCCAGCGGTCGCGATCGCGGTTCCAGACCGGCGGAGCCGGCGGGCGGTTGTCGCCGGGGCGCCAGGTATCCCGGTCCCGGTCACGGTCCCAGCGGGGCGGATCACGGTCCCAGCGATCGCGGTCGCGGTCCCAGCGCGGCGGCGGGGGCGGAGGCGGATTGCGGCCCGGCTCCCATGTGAAGCGCCGCCAGCGGTCGCGCTCACGATAGAAATCGCGGTCGCGATAATAACGGCCCCAATAGTTGTCGACGTCGAACGTGATCATGGGAATGCCGAGCGGCCGGTAATATTGAGGCCCGACATACACGCGATTGGAGCGGTACGAGGCCTCCACGTAATTGCCCGACACCCAGCCGCGGCCGCCGAAAAACTGGACGTCGCACCAGTTGACGCTGCTCATGCAGCCATAGATGGTGACGGGCGTCCCGACCGGAATGACGGTGACGGCGGGATAACCGGTGCTCGGCCCCGACCGCATGTTGACATTGGCCGTTGCGAAACCGCGCACGGCCGCCTCCGCCAGCGACGGCGCAGCAATGAGCGCGCAGAAAGCCGCAACGGACATCAGAATCTTCTTCACGGGCTTCCTCCTGAGAAACCGTTTGTCGCCCGAACCGGCTTCTGACCGGCCGAGTTGTTTTCCGGCGGGTCAATGTTCGAGGCTTCGTCATTGTTCCAGCACACCTGTGAACGGCGCATGAATGATCCGTTCGGTTTGCGTTTATCCGGCCCGGACGGGTCCTGTCGACTGCCGCTCGGCGATATGGCAGGCAAGCTCCACTCGCCGCGTCGGCGTGGAGAAGCCGGCCATCGCATCGCGCAGCAGATCGAGCGCCACCGCGCCGAGTTCGCGCATGGGAATATGCATCGTCGTCAGCGGCGGATTGAGGAAAGCCGCCTGCGGCAGATCGTCCATGCCCATGACGGAGACATCGCCCGGAACCGAATAGCCCATCTGCTGCACGCCCATCATGGCGCCGACGGCAAGGCTGTCGCCGGCCGCCAGCACGGCGGTGAAGTCGAGCCCATTCCTGCGCAGCCGCTCGCCGACGGCCTGCGCGGCAAGCTCCGGCAGCCAGTCGTCCACCGGCATCACCAGGTTCCCGGGGCACGGCAACCCGTGATGGAGGAGCGCATCCTGCCAGCCTTCGCGACGCCGTTCGATGGTGTTGCGCCCCGGCCGCATGAGAAAGAGGATGCGCTCGTGCCCGAGCCGGATCAGGTAGTCCGCCGCGAGCCGCGCCGCCGAGCGATTGCAGGGCGTGACGCTCGAAAGCCGCATATAGGGATCGTCGCCGTTGATCAGCACGACGGGCTTGCCGAAACCCCGGGTGGCGGCGAGCATGCCCTCGTCGTCGACGGTGAGGAACAGCAGTCCCGCGACGTCCGGGTCGCTGCCCGCCTCCTCGAGCACGACCTTCTCCTCCGCCTCGTCGGCGACGGCGCGCGTGACGATATCGAGCCCGAGCGCCTGCGCCCGGTCCCGAAGACCTTCGAGCACATAGAGGGTGAACTGGTTCCGGACGTAGTCGATCATCGCCGCGCTGGAGGCGGCCAGCACCACCTTCTTGCCGGCCACGGGCGTCGGCACGGTGTAGTTGGCGTCCTTCGCCGCCTCCAGGATGCGCTGGCGGATATCGGCGCGCACCCCCTTCTCCCCGGCCAGCGCCCGCGAGACCGTGCTCAGCGAGACCCCGACTTTTTCCGCTATATCCTCCAGCCGCACACGCCGGCTTTTCTTGCCGCGCTTGCCCGGAACGACCGAGACCGCCATGGCTTCCTCCCGTAAATCGGACACCAGACTGCAAAAAATTTTCAGATTGCGCAATCAATTTTCCGATGTTTTCATGAGGGTACCGCTCGGGAGAAGCGGATCGACAGGCTGCGCACCATCAGGGTGCCGCAACGGGAGGACGTGAGTGATGGGCCTTTCAGCCCGGGATATTCGTACGAAGCTCGACCTTCTCGTGGCCGGCATGACCGGCCTGCGCCACGACGGCCGCTTTGACGAGCCCAATCTCGACGGCACCGCCGGCGACTACATCTCCTTCGACAGTTGGGAATGGCCCCAGGGCGTCGGCCTCTACGGTCTCATCCGGCTCTGGCTCTTTACCGGCCGCGACGACCTCAGGACCCTGATCGAGAACTGGTACGCGGCCCGGATCGACGCCGGCCTTCCCTCGCTCAACGTCAATACGACGGCGCCGATGCTCGGCCTCTCGGTTCTGTGGCGGGAAACGCGAGATCCGCGCTGGCAGCCGGTGCTGGATGCCTGGGCCACCCGCGTCGTGAGCGAAATGGGCCGCACGGAGGAAGGCGCCTTCGAGCACCACGTCTCCGACAAGGTCA
This sequence comes from Neorhizobium puerariae, assembly GCF_042429745.1. Lineage (NCBI taxonomy): Bacteria > Pseudomonadati > Pseudomonadota > Alphaproteobacteria > Hyphomicrobiales > Rhizobiaceae > Neorhizobium > Neorhizobium puerariae. The sequence continues at coordinate 16,116 of NZ_JBHMAA010000049.1, forward strand.
ACGACGACGAGCTCTGGGACGATACGCTTTACATGGTCGCCCTGTTCCTTGCCTCCTACGGCGAGGCGAGCGGCCGGACCGAGCTGGTCGACGAGGCGGCCAAGCAGTTCCTCGTCCACACCCGCTATCTTGCCGACCGGAAGACCGGCCTCTGGTTCCACGGCTGGACCTTTCAGGGCCGTCACAATTTCGCGGAAGCCCGCTGGGCGCGCGGCAATGCCTGGATCACCGCCGGCATGCTGGACCTCTTCGACCTCGCGCAGATGCCTAATCCGGTGAAGGACTATCTTCTCGGCGTGCTGGTGGCGCAGGTCAACGCGCTTCTGCCGCTGCAGACCGCCTCCGGCGCCTGGCGCACGCTCCTCGACGACCCTTCGTCCTACGAGGAAATCTCCGCCACCGCCGGCTTCGGCTACGGCCTGCTCAAGGGCTATCGCCTCGGCCTTGGCACCCATGAATGGCGCGTCGCCGGCCTCAGGGCCGTCGAAGCCTTGCTTGCCAATATCGATGAAGCCGGCACCGTGCTGAACGTGTCCTACGGCACGCGCATGGGCCACGACCTGCAATTCTACCGGGACATACCGATCCAGCCGACGGGATACGGACAGGCGCTTTCCATCCTCTGCCTCTCCGAAGCCCTCCGGCATGTGGAAGCGGGAGAGCATGCGGCATGACGATGAAAGTGCTTTACGGGGCTGGCCCCGAGGACATCAAGACCTATGACACCGCGCGGCTGCGCGCCGAGTTCCTGATCGAGGACCTGTTCCGGGAGAACAAGGTCAGCTTCACCTACACCCATGTGGACCGGCTGATCCTTGGCGGCGCCGTTCCCGTGTCGTCGACGCTGACCTTCGGCTCCGGCCAGGAGATCGGCACGCCTTTCCTGCTTTCGGCCCGCGAAATGGGCGTCGCCAATCTCGGCGGCACCGGCGTCGTCTCGGTCGACGGCAAGAGCTTCACGCTGGAAAACCGCGACGTGCTTTATATCGGCCGCGGCGCACGGGAGATTTCCGTCGCCAGCGCCTCCGCCGACAAGCCGGCCCGCTTCTACATGAACTCGGTTCCGGCCGGCGCGGATATCCCGCACCGCCTCATCAAGCGGGCGGAATCCAGGCTGCTGACCTTCGGCGATGCCAAGCGCGCCAATCTGCGGAACCTGCGGATGTACATCCATCCGGAAGTCACGCCCTCCTGCCTGCTTCTGCTCGGCATCACCGATCTTGCCGAAGGCAGCATCTGGAACACCATGCCGCCGCATCTCCACGAGCGGCGCATGGAGGCTTACTGCTATTTCGACCTCGCGCCCGAGGAACGGGTCGTCCACCTCATGGGACGCCCGGAGGAAACACGCCACCTCATGGTCAAGAACCTCGATGCGGTTCTCTCTCCCGCCTGGTCGATCCATATGGGCGCCGGCACGGCGCAATACGCCTTCGTCTGGGGCATGACCGGCGAGAACCAGGAATACAACGACGTGGCCCCCGTGGCCCTCAGCGAATTGAAGTGACCGAGATGAACCCTGAAGCGAACTGGATGCGGAAGACCTTGAAGCCGGGCGAAGCCGTCCGGTACTGGCAGCTCGGCCGCATGACCGAGGAACGGTTCGACGTGCCGGACGCCCCGATGAAGGGCGAGATGGACCCGTTCTTCTTCCTCACCAAGGTGAAGAACTTCATTCCGCACGAATATCCCTGCCGCACCATCTTCGCCGGGACCTATCGCGGCAAGCGGCCCGACGTGCGCGGCGAGTTCGAGGCCGCCCGCTGGTGGCTGCCCTTCGGTTCGCCCCGGCTCGACCTCTCGGGCTTCTGGTTCCGCCCGACCCGGCTCGCCACCTGGACCCGCACCTATATCGAAGCCGAGACCGCCGGCACGGCGAAGATCCGCCTCGGCACCTGCGGCGGCGCGGTCCTCTGGCTGAACGGCGCCGAGATCGGCTGGATGGCTCCCTACAGCCGCAACCTCGAAGCCAAGCAGGAATTCGACCTGCCGCTCGTTGCCGGCCTCAACGAGATCGTCCTGTTCTTCGACGATCTCGCTGAACGCGACGCGCGCTATTTCTATCAGTTCGACTACCTGTCCGGCCCGAAGGCCAGCGTCACCCTCCCGGTCCCGGTTGCGGGCTCCGTGGCGGAAAGCCTCGAAACCGCCCTCGACGGCCTGCATCTCGACCGCCAGCACTATTTCGGCGGCGACATCACCGTTCTGTTCGCCGGGCCGCTTCCGGTCGAGGTGAAGGTCAATGTCGCGATCGAAGGCGACTTCATGTCCCGCGAGCGCTTCGATTTCGATTTCACCCTGCCGGCCGGCGCGAAGAGCCTCAATGTCGGCGCCTCCGAAAAGGCTCCGGCAGACTTTCGCCACCTGCGCGTGACCCTGAACGCCGGAGGTTTCGTCGCCTCCCGCTCCGTCGGCGTCGAGATCTGCCATGCCGCCCGCCAGGGCAAGGCATCCGCCTCGCTTGCCGACCGCATCACCGAAACGCTCGCCGAAGTCTCGGAACATTCCGAACGCGACACCGTCCGGGCCTTCGCCCGCCTTGCGAGCGGCCGTTCCGGCGCGGATACGGACGCGATGATCGAGGAAATCCTGCCCTCGATCGAGGACTGCCACGACTGCGCCGACTTCTCGCTGGTGCCGCTCATCTGGTCGCGCACCGTCTGGGGCGGGGACATCAACGAAAAGACCCGTGCCCGCATCGACGGCGCCATCCTGAACTACCGCTACTGGATGGACGAGCCGGGCAACGACGTGCAGTGGTATTTCTCCGAAAACCACGCCCTCCTCTTCCATACGTCGGCCTATCTCGCCGGCCATCTGCTCCCGGAAGCCACCTTCGTCCGTTCCGGCCGCAAAGGCTCGGAGCAGGCGAAGGTCGGCGCGGAGCGCGTCCGCGCCTGGCTCGACCATTTCGAAAAGTGGGAAATGGCGGAGTTCAACTCCGCGCCCTACTTCCCCATCGACCTCAAGGGCCTGACGGCGCTTGCCGCGATCTCGCCGGACAAGGACATTGCCGACCGCGCCAAGGCAGGCATCGTCCGCCTCTGCGAAGTCATCGCCCGCTCCGCCCATCACGGCATGGTCACCGCCGCGCAAGGGCGCTCCTACGAACACACGCTCTGCGCCGGCCGCTCGCTGGAGCTTTCCGCCGTCGCCCGCCTGCTCTGGGGCAAGGGTTTTTATGGCCGCCGCGTCCACTGCCTGCCGCAGATGGCCGTATGCCTGCGCGACCACGGCCTGGAAATCCCGGCCTCCCTGGCCGCAATCGCCGACCATCAGGCCGATCAGCACCAGGAATGGCGTTTCGCCCAGGGCGAGAACTCCTTCGCCGCCCTCTACCACTACAAGGGCAGGAACTTCGCCATGGGCTCGACGGTGCACTACCGCTGGGACGAATGGGGCTACCAGGAAACCGTCCTGCACCTGCGGATCGGCGAGAAGCCGGAAGCAGCGATCTGGATCAACCATCCGGGCGAAACGATCCAGTTCGGTTACGGACGCCCGTCCTATTGGGGCGGCTGCGGCACCATTCCGCGCGCCCAGCAATATCGCGGCCTGGCCCTGCTTGAATTCGCCACCTACGAGGAACAGCCGGATTTCACCCATGCCTGGTTCCCGAAGGCGGAGTTCGACGAGACCCGCGTCGCCGGCGCGCTCGCGCTCGCCCGGTCCGGAAACGGCGCGGTCCTCATCAAGGCCGGCTCCGACCTCGTCCCCGTCACGGAAGGCCCGTCCGCCGGGGCGGAACTGCGCCAGTACGGCCAGAGGACCCGCTGGATCGTCCGCATCTGCGAGGCCGGCGATCTCGCATCCGTCGAAAGCCGTTTCGCCGGCCTTGCCGCCGAACAGCAGGCCGATGGCACTTTCGTCATCGAAGACCCCGAATATGGTAATGTGCGCTTCAGGGCCGATGGCGGCATCGAGGCCGAAGGCCGGGTGATCGCACGGAAGGACTATACCGTAAAGGGCGAGGCGAGGATGCTGAACCCCGCCTGAACGGCAGGCAACGATAACCAGATGGACGGGAGGAGGCCCCGTCCTGACAAGAGGAGGAAATGCGCATGAAATCGAAATCGCTTCTGGCGGGCGCGGCGCTCGCCCTTCTGATGTCGACCGCCGCATATGCCGGCGACGTCCGCATCATGTGGTATTCGGACGGCGTCGAAGGCGAAGTCATGAAGGACCTCGTCGGCCGCTTCATGAAGGAAAACCCGGGCATCAACGTCATCCTCGACAATGTCGCCTACAGCGTCATCAAGGAGCAGCTCCCCGTCCAGCTCGAAGCCGGAAACGGCCCGGACATTGCCCGCGTCACCGCCATCAAGGACCTCTCAAGGCACTGGCTCGACCTGCGCCCGCTGGTCAAGGATGCGAAATACTGGGACGACAATTTCGGCGCCCAGGCGGACTGGATGCGTCCGGACGGCTCCAACCAGATTTCCGGTTTCATGACCCAGATCACGCTCACCGGCGGCTTTGCCAACAAGACGCTGTTCGAGCAGGCCGGCGTCGAAATTCCAGGCCCGAAGGCCACCTGGGAAGAATGGGCGGCGGCCGCCAAGAAGGTCAAGGACAGCCAGCAGATCCCGTTCGCCATGGCGATCGACCGCTCGGGCCACCGCATCACCGCGCCGATGCTGTCCTACGGCGCGAACTATGTCGGCAAGGACGGCAAGCCCGCCCCGCTCGACAAGGGAGCCAGGGACTTCCTGACCAGGTTCGTGAACTGGGTCGGTGACGGCACCTTTTCCAAGGACGTCTGGGTCTCCGCCGCCGGCTCCACCTACCGCGCCGCCGCCGACGACTTCATCAACGGCCAGCTCGCCTTCTATTATTCCGGTTCATGGCAGGTGGCGAACCTGGCGACCAAGATCGGCAACAATTTCGACTGGGTGGCGGTCGGCAGCCCCTGCGGTTCGGCGGCCTGCACCGGCATGCCGGGCGGCGCGGCTCTCGTGGCCGTCAAGTACACCAAGAACCCGAAGGAAGTCGCCCAGGTCATGGACTGGTTCGCCCAGGAGAAGATCGTCAAGGAATTCTCCGAGCGCACGCTTTTCCTGCCCGGCCACAAGGGCGTGGTGGACAAGGGCGGCCTCGACTTCAAGACCGACAACGCCCAGGCCAAGGCCGCTCTGACCAGATATGTGGAAGCGACCAAGACGACGTCGGAAACCGCGCTGAAGCTGCCCGGCTGGCGCTGGTCCGACACGGTCTACGCCGCGGTCGTCACCCGCATCGGCCAGACGCTGGCCGGCGAACTGAAGCTCGACGACGCGTTCGCACGCATCGACGCGGATATCGCCCAGAAGGTGAAGGACGCCGGTCAGTGATCGACTGGCGGCGCACTGGCAGGAAAATGATGCAAGGGAAAGCCCCGGTGCGCCCGGCCGATCTTCCCCCTCGTGGGGGAGATGCCCGGCAGGGCAGAGGGGAGTATGGCTTAGGTACATCGCCAACCTCCCGCTTTGCCGCACCGTCGCTACCCCCCTCTGTCACCTTCGGTGACATCTCCCCCACAAAGGGGGAGATCATCGGGAGTTTGCCGCGCCGCCTTTCATCCTCATATCCAGCAGCCTTGCCTGCGGCGAAAGGCCAAAGCTTGGAGACAGGGAGGAGTTCAATCCAATGAGCACAACGTCTCCGACCTCTTCTCTCGGCGCCCTCCTCATGGCGCCCGTCAACGCCGTCATGCGCATCGTCGACATACCGCTGCGCGGCCTGCAGAAGGCGACCGGCATCGGCGGCATGGCGGCCTTTTTCCTCGCGCCGAACATGCTGATCTTCGGCGTCTTCGTGCTGTTGCCGCTCGTCATCAACTTCGTCTATTCGATGACCGGCGGCACCGCCTTCTTCCTGTCCGAACGTTCGTTCGTCGGCGCCGAGCAATATTCCCGCCTCTTCACCTGCACCAACTACCTCGATCCGATGTCCTGCCAGGAGGACGCCTTCTGGACGGCGGTCGGCAACACATTCTGGTTCGTGGTCCTGCAGGTCACGCTGATGATCGGCACGGCGCTGATCACCGCGCTGATCCTCAACCGCGATCTCGCCGCCCGCTCCTTCTGGCGCGCCGTCTTCTTCTTTCCGGTCCTGCTCTCGCCGGTCGTGGTCGGCCTGATCTGGAAATGGATTCTGCAGCGCCAGGGCCTTCTGAACTTCATCCTCTACCAGTTCGGCGGCACCGAGCCCTATACGTGGCTGACCGACCGCAACTGGACCTTCCTCGCCACGATCGGCGTGTCGCTCTGGGCGCATATGGGATTTTACGCGCTGATCCTGCTCGCCGGCCTGCAGGCCATCCCGAAGGACCTCTACGAGGCCGCCGAAATGGACGGCACGAAGCCGGCCCGGGTCTTCTGGCGCATCACGCTGCCGCTCTTGGCGCCGAACCTTCTGGTCGTCGTGGTGCTGGCGCTGATCCGCGCCGTGCAGATCTTCGACGAGGTCTACGTGCTGACCGGCGGCGGTCCGGGCACCAGCACGCTCTATCTCACCCAATATATCTACGAGACCGGCTTCGCCTCGGCGCTGCGCAATCCGGGCCTTGCCGCCGCCGCCTCCATCCTCATGGGCGCCGTGCTCGTGGTCCTGACGCTCTTCCAGCTCGGCATCGGCCGGAAAAACGAAAACAAGGGGAAACGCTGATGGGTGCGGCTGCGCGTTTCATTCTCCGCCGCAAGGGCGGCCCCGGGGGCAAGGGCTGGCACTGGACGGATATCGTCACCTGGGTCTGGCTCGTCGGCGGTCTGGTCATCATGTTCGGCCCGGCCGTCTGGCTCGCCTTCTCCTCCTTCAAGACGCCGGCGGCGCTTGCCGAATTCCCGCCGTCGATCCTGCCCTACGTCACCAGCCAGGCGACGGTCGAGGGCTATGACCGGCCGCTCCAGCTTTTCGACGCGAAGATGCCGGACGGCTCGACCCGCGTGCTGGCGGAAGTCCGCCGCATCGGCCTCGTTTCCCAGATGGTCGATCCGAAGGCGCCGGGAGAGATCGTCCGCGTCAACATGAACGACCGCACGCCGGTGCGCTCGATCTCCTTCGCGACGACGAACTACACCGAGCCCTTCGTGCATTTCGATTTCCTGCGCTACCTCTGGAATTCCGTCTTCGTCACGGTCACGGCAACGCTGATCACCCTCGTCGTCAATTCCATGGCCGCCTTCGCGCTGTCGAAATACGAGTTCCGCGGCCGCTCCGCCGCGATGCTGGTCATCCTTGCCACGCTGATGGTGCCGCTCTCGGTCATCATGGTGCCGCTCTATTCGATCATCTCCTCGCTTGGCCTGTTCAACAGCCTGTGGGGCGTCATCCTGCCGACGGTCGCCACCCCCACCGGCGTCTTCATCCTGCGCCAGTACATGCTGACCATCCCCGACGAACTGATCGACGCGGCCCGCATGGACAAGGCGTCCGAATGGCAGATCTACTGGCGCATCGTCCTGCCGCTGACGGCTCCCGCTCTTGCGGTTCTGGCGATCTTCTCCGTCGTCTGGCGCTGGAACGACTTCCTCTGGCCGCTGATCGTGCTCTCCCGCCGCGAGCTCTATACCCTGCAGGTGGGGCTGAGCATCTATTCCGGCGAGCTGAACGTCCAGTGGCACTTCATCCTGGCCATGACCGTCGTGACGATGATCCCGGTCGTGCTGGTCTTCATCTTCCTGCAGCGTTTCATCACCACCGGCATCGCCGGCACGGGTCTGAAGTAAACTGGGCTCAAGCAAGGAACACCGATGGGCGAGATCAAACTCACCGATGTCAAGAAATCCTACGGCGCCGTCGATGTCCTGAAGGATATCGACCTGCATATCAAGGATGGCGAATTCATCGTCTTCGTCGGCCCGTCCGGCTGCGGCAAGTCCACGCTTCTGCGCACCATCGCCGGGCTTGAAAAGGTCACCGGCGGCGTCATCGAGATCGACGGCAAGCGCGTCAACGAGGTGACCGCGGCCGACCGCGGCCTCGCCATGGTCTTCCAGTCCTATGCGCTCTACCCGCATATGAGCGTGCGCCAGAACCTTGCCTTCGGGCTGGAAAACTCCAACATGCCGAAGCCCGAGATCGCCGGGCGCATCGCGGAAGCCGCCCGCATGCTGGAGATCGAGCCCTATCTGGAGCGCCGCCCCGGCCAGCTTTCCGGCGGCCAGCGCCAGCGCGTCGCGATCGGCCGCGCCATCGTGCGCCGCCCGACCGCCTTCCTGCTCGACGAGCCGCTGTCGAACCTCGACGCGGAACTGCGCGTCTCGACCCGCGCCGAAATCGCCGCCCTGCACGCCCGCATCGGTTCGACGATGATCTACGTCACCCACGACCAGGTGGAGGCGATGACGCTTGCCCACCGCATCGTCGTCATGCGCGCCGGCCGCATCGAGCAGGTCGGCACGCCGCTCGATCTCTACAACACGCCCGCCAACCGCTTCGTCGCCGGCTTCATCGGCGCGCCGCACATGAATTTCCTGTCCGGCCATGTGGCGGAAGTGGAACACGGTTCGATGACGCTGACGATCGGCGGCAGCCACCGCCTCCTCGTACCGACGTCCGGGCACAAGCTCTCTCCCGGCGACAAGCTGACGGTCGGCATCCGCCCGCAGCACATCACGCTCGCGAACGATCCGGGCAGCCTGACGGTCAAGGTGCGCCTCGTCGAGGCGCTCGGCTCCGAAACGGTGATCCATGCGGACCTGAACGGCGAGAAGCTGCTCGCCGTCGTCCAGGGACAGAAGCAGATTTCGCCGGGCGACGAGGTCCACTTCTCCGTCGCCGGCGCGCCCCTGCACCTTTTCGACCAGAATGGATTGCGGGTCAGGAACACCTGAGCCGCATCAGGCCGCACCGGTTTGCCCGCAGGCGCGGGCCGCTTCGGCCGGTCTTCCCCGGTCACCGCCTCTCGACGGCCGCATCATAGGCTTCCTGGGCGGCCAGCACCGCGTCCATGTTGCACTCCGCCCAATGCGCGAGCGCCGATACCGTGTCGGTCAGCGTCCGCCCGAGCGGCGTCAGGGCATATTCCACCGTCACCGGCACGGTCGGAAAGACCGCGCGCGAGATCAGCCCGTCCCGCTCCAGCCTCTTCAGGGTCTGCGAAAGGACCTTCTGCGAAATCCCCTTGATATCCCGCCTGATGTGGTTGAACCGCACCGGAGCGCCGCGCAGGCGGTCGAGGATCAGCACCGCCCACTTGTCCGCCAGCCGGTCCAGCACCATGCGGGTCGGGCACCGGTCCTCATAGACATTGTAAGCCCATTCCATCGTCATCTCCTGCGCCGGCGGTTTCCTCAATGAAACCATGTCACCTGAAAGTGCTCTCTTTCGCGCTTTTCCGATTGCTAGTATCTAGCATTTCGAAACAAGGTTTCCAACAGAAACTATGGAGAGCAGAAATGGCAGGCAAGATTCTCGTCCTCGGCGCGACCGGCACCGTCGGCACGCCTCTGGTGAAGGCGCTCGTTGCGAAAGGCGAAAAGATGAAGGCCGCCTCCCGCGCCGGAAAACCGGTGGAAAGCGCCGAGGGCGTCGCGTTCGATTTTGCCGATCCGTCCACGTTCGCCCCGGCTTTCGATGGCGTCGACCGCGCCTATGTGCTGCTGCCCGGCGGCAACGTGGCCATCACCGAACTGCTGCTTCCGGTCATCGAGGCAGCTGCCGCGCGCAAGGTCAAGGTCGTCTTCCAGAGCGTCTTCGGCGTCGATGCCGATGACGGCATTCCCTATCGCCAGGTCGAGATCGCCCTGGAGAAATCCGGCACGCCTTATGTCGTCCTCCGCCCGAACTGGTTCTCGGACAATTTCCGGACCTACTGGAAGGCCGGCATCGACCACGGCCGGATCGCGGTTCCTGCGGGCGAGGGCAAGTCGAGCTTCATCGACGTGCGCGACATCGCCGAAAGCGCCGCCGCCGCCCTGACCACGAGCCGTTTCGACGGCAAGGCCTTCAACCTGACCGGCCCGCAAGCGCTTTCCTACGCCGAGGCCGCGAAGATCGTCTCGGACGCGATCGGCAAGCCCGTCGCCTACGAAGCCGTCAGCGACGAGACATTCATCGGCATACTCACCGGCGCGGGCGTGCCGAACGACTACGCCGCCTTCCTCGCCTCGATCTTCTACCCGGTCCGCGAGGGCTGGACGTCCGCCGTCACGCCGGACGTCGAAACGCTGACGGGCAAGCCGCCGCGCTCCGTCGAAACCTACGTGCGGGACAATACGGCCGCCCTGAAGGCATGACCTCGGGGCGACGGCGCCCGCAGGTCACAAATACCCCTTGAAGAAACTCAGGACCGCCCGCCGCATGGCGGGCGTTTCCCTGTGGCCGACACCGGCCTCCGGCAGGAAAAGGAGAGCATTGAGTGTCCCGGCCTTCAGATAGGCCGCCTCCGTCTCGGCGAAGGCCTTCTCCACCGCCTCCGGCGGCGTCAGGGGATCGTCCCATCCGATCGAGATGAGCTGCGGCCTCGGCGCCGCCAGCCCGGCGATCTCGCCGGTCGAGGTCTCCTTCAGCAGTCCCGGCACGGTGAGATAATGCCCGTGCAGGTTATGGGCACCGCTCTCCACCAGCGTCGCAAGGTCCGCATAACAGCACAGATGCGCCACCGCCTTCACCCGGCTGTCGATCGCCGCCAGGAAATAGGCGAGCGTCGCCCCCATCGAAAGCCCTGTCATGCCGAGGCGCGCCGGATCGACATCCGGCCGTTCCGCCAGCCAGGAAAGCGCCGCCGCCTGTTCCGAAAGCATCTGCCCGAACAGCGTCCTTCCCCGCCAAAGCGCCGCCTTCACGGCTTCGTCCTCGCCCGTGCCCGCCCTTTCGCCGAAGGTCGGCATGTCGACCGAGAGCGTCACATATCCCTCCCGCGCCAGGACCGGCCCCGGCGCGTCGAGAAGGGCCGGACGGCCGTCGACCAGTTCCGATGCGCCGATATCCCAGCGGGCGCCATGCGCGTGGGCGTAGAGGATCGCCGGCCTGCGTGAAACGAAGCCTTCGCTCGGCCGCGTCAGGAACCCGCGCATGTCCGAGCCATCGGCAAGGCGAAAACGCAGCCGTTCGAGAATATAGCCGTCGCGGACCTCCGCCTCGCTCTCCGTCGGCGTCAGCAGGACGTCCTCGAAGGCAAGCAGATCCTTCAGCCTTGCCACCGTGATCGCCATATCCTCCTCCCGCCGTCCCCCACCGGGGACGACTTGTCTTCTCGCGGGCAATCCCGTCAAACACATAGCCGAAATCGCGCCCTCCCGCATCCCCGGCCTTTCCGTCGGTGTCTACAATCCCTGCGTTCCGTTTCGGCTGCCCCGGTCAAGCATCGCCGGCGAGACGGGACCGGTGCCCTGGTGAACCGCCGTCGATGCAGGCGGGTCGTCAGGGGCTGCGCAGAAAATGGTCCCCCTCCCGCCGCGCGGGACGTGCGTGTGTCGCACACAACCCGGTCTGGGCATTCCGCAAGGATCTAAGCCCCCGGCCGCCGCAGAGGGACCGGAGTTGC
>NZ_JBHMAA010000039.1:0-13017 GCF_042429745.1 Neorhizobium puerariae
AACAAACCTGTCCAGCGGACGGAGAAGATTTAGCCGATCGGCGAAAATGCCGGTCAATAACCAACCGAACCCAAGGAAAAGCCGCCAGTTGGACGCGTTTTGCCCCTTGTGTTCTTTCATTGGAGAATGTCATGACCGCCACCAAGGACGAATTCTTCAATCCCACCAAGCTTTCCGCGCGGGACAAGGCAGCCGCAACCGATCATACGGCCAAGGCGATCATTGCTGCCGAGGCATCGGTGCGGGAAAAGAAAACCGAGCGGTTGCGGTCGCTTCGGCTGCAACGGGAAGCCGCCCAGCCTTCGCCGGACCAGGCGCCAAAGAGTCGCAAGGCCTCCTCGGGCCGCTGAACTGCAGAAAGCCGGCGTTTGCCGGCTTTTCTTTTGGCGGCGGTCACGCGGGCCTCAGCCTTTCCTCGCCCCGGCGCGGCAGCGGCGGAAAGGCGAGTGCGATCAGCACCGCCCCCAGCCCCACCAGTGCCGAGCCGATGAACAGCCAGTTGTAGCTGTTGAACTGGTCGAAGGCCCAGCCGCCCGCAAGCGGTCCGAAAGCCATGCCGATGCTGGACAGCATGGTTGCCGCCCCGAGGACCGTGCCGAGAATCCTCGGCGCGAAATATTCGCCCGCCAGCACCGCATAAAGCGGCATGACGCCGCCATAGGTGCCGCCGAAGATCACCGCGAGCGTGTAGAACCGGGTGAGGTCGCTCGCCATCGTATAGGCGGCGATGACGGCGGCCTGGATGAGCAGCCCGGCGATCAGCACCGGCTTGACGCCCAGCCTGTCGGCCAGCACGCCATAAAGGATGCGCCCGGCAAGGCCGGCGGCCCCTTCGACGCTGTAGATCGTCACCGCCGCCATGGGCGCGACGCCGCAGAACATGGCATAGCTCACCATGTGGAAGATCGGGCCGGAATGGGCCGCGCAGCAAGCGAAGAAGGTGAAGGCGAGCACCAGGAACTGCGGGGAACGGAGGATTTTCGACAACGGCATGCCCGCTCCGTCCGCCGCTCGCTCCGGCTGCCCGGAAGTCGCGGCGGCGGCGGCCGGGGGATTGCGCACCAGCAATGCCGTCGGCAGGAGCAGTATCCACGCGCCGACGCCGATCAGGAACATGGCCATGCGCCAGTCGTCATAGGCCGAGATCAGCCAGCGGGCGAAGGGCGAGATCGTCATCGGCGCCACGCCCATGCCGGCGGATACGAGCGAGACCGCGAGGCTGCGGTGCTCGTCGAACCAGGACATGGTCAGCGCAATCGTCGGCGCGAAGAAGGCGCTTGCGGAGAGGCCGATCAGGCAGCCGTAGACGACCTGGAAAAGGAACAGATTCTCCACCCGGCTCGCCACGACCAGCGCCAGCCCGAGCAGCACCGCGCCGGTCAGCACGACGACGCGGGCGCCGAAACGGTCGCTCGCGGCGCCCCAGAGAAAGCCCCCGAGCCCCATCGCGATGAAATTGAGGGTCATCGCGCTCGAAATGCCGGCATGCGACCAGCCCGTATTCCTGGCGATCGGCTCCAGGAAGATGGCGAGCGAAAACATCGTGCCGACGGCGACACAGCCCATCAGAGCGCCCGCGAAAACGATCACCCAACGATAATTGCCATTCATGTCCACTCCCCCATTTGCCAGAGGTTCGAATTGCGGATGCGCGGCGCATGTTCGCGGCGCCATCCCGAACCAAGGACGCGGGACCTGCCCCTCTCCCGACAGGCCCGGCGATTTTTTTCGAGACCGCTCCGACCCTACGGCAAAAAAAAGCCCCGCGCAGCGGCGGGACTTTTCGAAACCTCATCGCATCGGAACGTCAGTTGCCGGTGTTCGGGCGGTTCTTGCCGACATTGCTGTTGGTCGAGGCCGTCTTGCCGTCCGGCTCCTGGCCGTAATAGGTGCCGCCCAGATGGCCGCCGCCGCTGGTGTTCTCCACCTGCCGCTCGGCGCGTTTCACGGCTTCCTTCACGTCACTTTTGCTCATGTCCGCCTCCGGCTTTTCGGGTTGGTGACAGGGATCGAACCATTCCACGGCGGATATGTTCCGTTTTGATCGGTCTTTGCACTCTTGACTCGGTACAAGCATGCCTCTATTTGGAAACGATCGTTTCCAAAATCAGCCGACGCCATGAACATCGATACAGCACCCGATGATACGGGACGCCGCCTGGGGCGACCGCGCGAATTCGAGATCGAGGAGGCGCTCGACAAGGCGATCGTCGTCTTTTCCGAGCGCGGTTATCATGCCGCCTCCATCTCGGAACTCAAGGAGGCGATCGGCCTGACGGCCGGGAGCCTCTACAAGGCGTTCAGGGACAAGAAGGCGATCTTCCTCGCCGCCTTCGACCGCTACAAGCAGGTGCGCAACGCGCTGCTGGAACAGGAGCTTGTGCAAGGCGCCAGTGGCCGCGACAAGGTTTTCCGCATGCTGCGCTTCTATGCGGAAGCCTCGCATGGCGAAAGCGGGCGGCGCGGCTGCCTCGTGGTCGGCACGGCGACCGAGCTTGCGGTCTACGACGCGGAGGCCGCCGAGCGCGTCGGCCGCTCGATGGCGCGCAGCGAAGCCCTGTTCGCGGACCTGATCCGCGAAGGGCAGGCGGACGGCTCGATTCCGGAATCGATCGATCCCGCCACCACCGCCCGTCTCCTTTTTTCCGTCACCCAGGGCCTCCGCGTCCTGGGCAAGACCGGTTCGGACCGCGACCCGACCCTTTCGGTGGTGACTGCCGCCATGCGATTTCTCGCCTGATTTCCGTCTCCCTTTCTCCCAAGGAGCTTTTCATGACAAGCGATACTGCAACCATGGGGGCACATGCCCCCAGTTCGGCGATTTCCGCCGGCATGACCTTCGTGATGGCCGCAGCCTGCGGCCTGGTCGCCGCCAACCTCTATTATTCCCAGCCGCTTGCCGGACCGATCGCCGAATCCATCGGCCTGCCTGCCCATGCGACGGGCCTGATCGTGACGCTGACCCAGATCGGTTACGGCCTCGGCCTGCTGCTGATCGTGCCGCTCGGCGACCTTCTCGAAAACCGCCGCCTGATCGTGACGATGATCGCAGCCGCTACCCTGGCGCTCATCGCCGCCGGGCTGTCGACTTCGGTCGCGCCCTTCCTTGCCGCATCGCTCGCCATCGGAATCGCATCCACCGCCGTCCAGATGATCGTGCCCTTCGCGGCGAGCCTGGCGCCCGATGCCCATCGCGGCCGGGTGGTCGGCAATGTCATGAGCGGGCTGATGATCGGCATCATGATGGCGCGGCCGGTCGCCAGCTTCATTGCCCGCTTCTCCTCCTGGCACCTCGTCTTCTTCCTGTCGGCCGCCGTCATGGTCGTGCTCGGCTTCGTGCTCGCCGCGCGCCTGCCGAAGCGCATGCCGCAGACGAAACTTTCCTATTTCGCCCTCATCTCATCCATGGGCCGCCTTTTTACGACGCAGCCGGTGCTGCGCCGCCGCGCCTTCTACCAGGCCTGCCAGTTCGCGGCCTTCAGCCTGTTCTGGACGGTGACGCCGCTGGTTCTCGCCGGCCCGGCCTTCCAGCTCACCCAAGCCGGCATCGCCCTTTTTGCGCTGGTCGGCGTCGCGGGGGCGATCGCCTCGCCGATTGCCGGACGCCTCGCCGACCGCGACCTCGGCAGGCCCGCCACCATCTTCGGCATCGCGGCCGTGGCCATCGCCTTCCTGATGACCCATCTCGCACCGGAAGGCTCCACCGTCGCGCTCGCGCTGCTGACGCTCGCCGCGATCCTGCTCGACTTCGGCGTGACGATGACGCTCGTCATCAGCCAGCGGGCGATCTACGGCCTCGGCGCCGAACTTCGCAGCCGGCTCAACGGCCTCTTCATGGCGATCTTCTTCTGCGGCGGCGCGATCGGCTCGGCTGTCGGCGCATGGGCCTTCGCGGAGGGCGGCTGGCTTGCCGCCTCGACGATCGGGCTTTCGCTTCCCGTCGTCGCCCTCGCCTATTCGCTGACGGAAAGATGGTCCTGATACCGGCCTCGTCGCTAGATCACGTTCGAGGGCGTCCTTGAACGTGATCGAGGTCGAGAAGGCCTCCCGTTCCGCCCAGAAGTCCGGCCATCGCTTTCCAACCGATGGAGGTTCCCATGCGACGACCGACCCTAGCCCTTCTCGCTCTTCTTTCCGCAGGCATACCCGCCCTTGCCGACAATCACGTCGGGGTGCGGGAAATCCGCGTCGCCTCGCCAGAACGCGGCGCGGCGCTCGACGTCACGGTGTGGTATCCCTCGGAAGGCGACGGCGAGGCAACCGTCATCGGAGACAACAGGGTCTTTGAAGGCACGCCCGCTTCAAGGAACGCCACCATCGGCAAGGGGCGCTTTCCGCTCGTGCTGCTTTCCCACGGCTCCGGCTCGCGCGCGATAGGCATGGCCTGGATCGCGACGAAACTGGCCGAAGCGGGCTTCATCGTCGCCGGGCCGGACCATCCCGGCACGACGAGCGGCGATTCCACGCCTGCCGCCACGCCGAGGATATGGGAACGCACGCGGGACCTTTCGGCCATCGTCACCGCGCTTGCCGGGGACGGGCCATGGCAGGCATCGGTCGACAGGGAGCGCATCGGCGTCCTCGGCTTTTCGCTGGGAGGCAGCACGGCCATGGAACTTGCCGGCGCCCGCGCGGATCTCGATGCCTATGTGCGTTATTGCGAAAACTACGCGATGATGATGGATTGCCGCTGGTTCCGTGGCGGGCGCGGTTTCGTCAACGACGAACCGGTCACGGTCGAAAAGCTCGATCTCAGGACGATCGACCGGGGGCGTTTCGAACAGTCGAACCGCGATCCGCGCATCGTCTCGGCCGTCGTCGTCGATCCCGGCCTCGCGATGGCTTTCCAGCCGGAAAGCCTGAAGAGCATCGACATCCCGCTCACCGTCATCAACCTCGGCAGCGCGGGCAAGATTCCGGTCGCGGTGCTGGCGGACAGGCTGGCCGGGCAGGTCCCGGGGTCGGCCTATGCCCAGGTGGACGATTCCGATCATTTCAGCTTCCTGCCCGTGTGTCGGCAGGGGGCTGCGGACTTCCTGAAATCGGTCGGGGAAAGCGATCCCATCTGCGAAGAGGACGGGCTCCGGTTGCGGGCCGATATCCATGAACAGCTCGCCGGCCTCATACGGCAGGCCTTCGAGCGCACGCTCAAATCCGGCCACTGAACTGCCGGATGCGCCGGTGCCGGGCTACCCTGGGGCCGGCAACCGGCCCCTATTTCGCCGGCTCGGGAATGCCGGAAAGGGTCGCACCATCCCTGGCGCGGCTCGTCAGGTGGTGGAAGGCCCCGTCGCGGAATTCGAAGAAATGCGCGCCCTTCCCGCCTTCCTCGTTCAGCACGCCGGAAAACACGATCAGCCGGCTGTCCTTCCTGAAATAGAAGGGCTCCCCCTCGCCCCAGCAGCAGACGGAATAAGGCAGCCATGCGATCTTGCCGGTTCTCGCATCGATCACGGCACCGCCCAGACATTCCGCCCCGCAGCCCCATGTGGCGAGGATATAATGGCCTGCGAAATTGACCGGCTGTTTCCCTGCCGTCCGAAGACGCGTGGCGAAATTCCGCTCGTCTTCCGTCGAAAGCTTCACCGGCGCGTTCGGGCCGGCATAGACCTTTTCCGGAAAGGCCGCGAATTTCGGCACGTCCTCCGCGGCCACGGAAGCTACAAGCCCGAGCCAGAAACCAGCCAGCAATCCGAAGACATGAAATCCAGACATCACCCCCTCCAGACGAGGGAAATTATCGCCCTTCATCGGGATCGCGCAAGCCGGCGCCCCATCTCCGGTTTCCACGGGCCGGACAGCCGACGGCATCGTGGCTCGCAAGCGGGAATATCCCCAGCCCGCCAACACAAGGCCGATGCCGCTCTCGACCGTCCGGACGGCGTTCCGGAAGCGCCAGCATGAAAAGCGGGTCGGTCCGATTGACGGAAATATGAAGCCTATGCCACCCGCTTGTAGAACAGCGTCGTGCCGCAGAAACCGCCTTGCGGCCAGAGGGCATAATCCGGGATGACGCCGACGCGCTCCCAGCCGAAACGGGGATAGATCTTTTCCGCGTCGCTGCCGGTGGCCGTGTCGAGCACGAGAAGCGTGCGGCCACGGCGGGCGGCCTCCGCCTCCACGGCCTCCATCAGCTTGCGCGACAGGCCGAGGCCGCGCGCCGAGCGATGCACGAGAAGCTTCATCAGGTCGCCGCGATGTGGCTGGTTCGGTTTCGACGCCAGCCCCACCTGCACGGTGCCGACCACCTTCCCCTCCACCTCCGCCACCGCGAGGACGACGCCGCCCTTTTCCACCGCGTCGGCGATCTCGCGCCAGTAGCCGACGGCGTCGCCGGGCGCGAAGGGCAGCATGAAGCCCACCGAGGCGCCGCCGTTGACGCAGTCGGACAGAATTTCGCAGAGATCGGCAAGCGCGGCGCGGGCTTCTTCGGCGGTGATGATGCGGATGGTCGTCATGGGTGTTTCTTTCGGTCGGGGTTCAGCGGCCACGGTCGAGGACGACCGCATAACGGGCCGGCCTGTCGGACGGATTGTGGAAATCGAAGGCGTCGCCGATATCCATGTAGAGGCAGTCGCCGGGGTGGAGCGTGTATGTGACGCCCTCGAAAACCATTTCCAGCACGCCTTCGAACAACCAGACATGCTGGGTCATCACCCGGCTTTCGGCGCGCGGCGGGAAGCTGACCCGCGCATGCGGCGGAAAGTCCACCTCGACGATATCGACCCGGCTCGGCGTGGCCGGCGGCGAGACGGAGCGGCGGATATAGCCGGTATGGGGATCGCGCCACAGCCTCTGGTCCGCCCTGCGGCTGAGCGGCGAGGCCGCCGGCTCGTCGTCGGCGAAGAAGGCCGACAGCGAAAGCCCCAGTGCTTCCGAGAGCCTGGCGAGCAGCGCCGCCGTGGGGCTCGCCTCGGCCCGCTCGATGCGCGAGATCATCGCCCGGCTGACGCCCGAACGGGTGGCGAGTTCGTCCAGCGTCAGCCCGGAGCGGGTGCGCAGGCTCCTCAGCCGTTCGCTGATGGCGTTCCCGATGTTCTGTCCCGTCGTTTCCATGTTCCGAGAATTACATTCCCTTATGATGGAATCAAGCGCCGCCATGATGGATCGATGAAATTTAGCCGACGATGGCGTTTCCGCGATAGCACGCGCCGCCATCGATCGGCTATGGAGCAGCATCGGGCGCGAACCGGCCGCCGGCCGGCGCGGCCAGCCCTCTTTTCGGAGAAGACGACATGCACGGCCGGACATTGGAAACGGCTTCGCCCTTTTCGATCGCCAGCATCATCGTCTCCATGACGATCGCCGCGATCGGCAGCGGCATCATGGCGACATACGTGCCCTTCGTGCTCACCGGGACCGGCGCCTCCTGGGCGGCGAGCGTCGCGGTGCCGGCGCTCGCCTTCGGCGGGCTGATCGGCTGCGTCGTCGGCGGGCCGCTGATCCGGCGGGTCGGCCATGCCCGGCTCTTCGCCTGCTCGATGGCGATGGTGATCATCGCGGCCGTGCTCGTGGCGGCGGACCTGCCGCCGGTCTGGTGGGTCCTCGCCCGCGGCATCTACGGCGCGGCTTCGAACGTCAATTTCATCATCGCGCAGAGCTGGCTCAACCACGCCGCCTCCAACGAATGGCGCGGCCGGGCCATGTCCTTCTTCTACATGGCCTTCATCCTGGGGCTCGGCGCCGGCGCCCTGCTGTTCGGCCAGATCCCTTCCGGCGGAAACCTGGCGCCGCTCGTCGTCATCTTCGTCACGGCGTTCTCCATCCTGCCGATCGGGCTCACCCGCCTGCCGAATCCGCCGCCGCCGGCCAGCGTCAGCGTCGACGTGAGGATGGCCTGGCGCATCTCGCCGGTCGGCCTCGTCGGGGTGCTCGCGTCGGGCGGGCTTTCCATGGTCGTGCAGGGCTTCACCCCCATCTATGCGGCCACCAACCAGGTTCCCCGGGGGGATATCGCGCTCATGATGTTCGTCATGCAGACCGGGCTTCTCTTCGTGCAATATCCGCTCGGCATGCTTTCCGACCGCATCGACCGGCGCTACGTGCTGCTGATCACCTGCGCCATCATCGTCGCGGCGGGCGTTGCGGCACTGTTCGTCTCGTTTTCGACCATCGTCGTGCTGATGATCGTCTTCCTCATCTTCGGCGGCTCGATCGAGACCGTCTACTCGGTCGCCAACGCGCATGCCAACGACCGCGCCGACCCCGGCGACTTCGTGCCGCTCTCCTCGACCCTGCTCGTCGCCTGGTCGACCGCCGCGACCATCGTGCCGCTCGGCATCACGCTTCTGGCGCCCGTCTTCGGCCAGCATACCTTCATCTACGCCATCATCCTGGTGGCGATCGCCTATGCGGCCTACGTGATCTGGCGCCTCAGGGAACGCGAGGCCGTGCCCACCGGCGAGCGCGAGAATTTCGGCATCCGCAGCGCCCAGATGCCGAACGCCTCGGTCCTCACCGATCCGGCCAGCGACCCCGCCAGCAACAAGGGTGCGAAATAGGCCGGAAAACCGGGCCTTATCCTCAACGAAAGGTTATCTTTCCGCTTTGCGGCAGGGATTCGCGCTGCTATATGCGCGATCCATGAGCACCAATTCCTCCCGCGTGGCCCTTGACCATATCCGCAACTTCTCGATCGTGGCGCATATCGACCACGGCAAGTCGACGCTCGCCGACCGGCTGATCCAGTCGACCGGCGGCCTTGCCGAGCGCGAGATGTCGGAACAGGTGCTGGACTCGATGGATATCGAGCGCGAGCGCGGCATCACCATCAAGGCCCAGACCGTTCGCCTTCACTACAAGGCGCAGAACGGCGAGACCTATATCCTGAACCTCATCGACACGCCCGGACATGTCGACTTCGCCTACGAGGTCTCGCGGTCGCTCTCGGCCTGCGAAGGTTCGCTGCTCGTCGTCGACGCGTCCCAGGGCGTCGAGGCCCAGACGCTCGCCAACGTCTACCAGGCGATCGACAACAACCACGAGCTCGTCACCGTTCTCAACAAGATCGACCTGCCGGCGGCCGAGCCCGACCGCATCAAGGAGCAGATCGAGGAAGTGATCGGCATCGACGCCTCCGACGCCGTGCTGATCTCCGCGAAGACGGGCCTCGGCATTCCCGACGTGCTGGAGGCGATCGTCCACAAGCTGCCGGCGCCGAAAAGCACGGAGGGCGAAAAGGGACCGCTGAAGGCGCTGCTGGTCGACAGCTGGTACGACACCTATCTCGGCGTCATGGTCCTGGTGCGCATCATCGACGGCGTGCTGACCAAGGGCCAGACCATCCGCATGATGGGCACGGACGCCAAGTACACCGTCGAGCGCGTCGGCGTGCTGACCCCGAAGATGGTCAATGTCGACAGCCTCGGCCCCGGCGAGATCGGCTTCATCACCGCCTCGATCAAGGAAGTGGCCGATACCCGCGTCGGCGACACGATCACCGAGGACAAGCGACCGACCGCGCAGGCGCTGCCGGGCTTCAAGCCGGCCCAGCCGGTGGTCTTCTGCGGCCTCTTCCCGGTCGATGCGGCCGATTTCGAGGATCTGCGCGCCGCCATGGGCAAGCTGCGCCTCAACGACGCATCCTTCTCCTTCGAGATGGAATCGTCCGCCGCGCTCGGCTTCGGCTTCCGCTGCGGCTTCCTCGGCCTGCTGCATCTCGAAATCATCCAGGAGCGGCTGGAGCGCGAATTCAACCTCGATCTCGTCGCGACCGCCCCCTCCGTCGTCTACCAGATGACGCTGACCGACGGCACCGAACGCGAGCTGCACAACCCGGCCGACATGCCGGACGTGGTCAAGATCGACGAGATTCGCGAACCGTGGATCAAGGCGACGATCATGACGCCGGACGAATATCTCGGCGGCATCCTGAAGCTCTGCCAGGACCGCCGCGGCATCCAGACCGAACTCACCTATGTGGGCAGCCGCGCGATGATCACCTACGAACTGCCGCTCAACGAAGTGGTCTTCGATTTCTACGACCGGCTGAAATCGATCTCCAAGGGCTACGCCTCCTTCGACTACACGATCATGGATTACCGCGCGGGCGACCTCGTGAAGATGTCGATCCTCGTCAACGGCGACCCGGTCGATGCGCTGTCCATGCTCGTCCACCGCACGGCCGCCGACCGGCGCGGCCGCGGCATGGTGGAGAAGCTGAAGGAACTCATCCCGCCGCACATGTTCCAGATCCCGATCCAGGCGGCGATCGGCGGCAAGGTGATCGCCCGCGAGACGGTGCGGGCACTGCGCAAGGACGTGACGGCCAAGTGCTACGGCGGCGACGCCACCCGCAAGCGCAAGCTTCTGGAAAAGCAGAAGGAAGGCAAGAAGCGCATGCGGCAGTTCGGCAAGGTGGAAATCCCGCAGGAAGCGTTTATTGCGGCGCTGAAGATGACGGACGAGTGAGGTTCAGGGCCTTACTACCTCCGCCCTCCTGCTTGGGGCCGTTGCTGACTTGATTACCCTTCAACCTGCAACATTCGGAGCCGCCGGGCGGTCGCGGATATCATCCAATTCATAACGCCAGTCCGAGGTCTTTTTGATACGGCACAGTCACTTGGACGGTGTGACGCGATGGAGTAGAATGGTAGAAAGTTAGCCGATCAGGTAGAATGGAGTCTCCCTGTATGAGTCTCAATGTGAAGGACCCCGAAGCGCATCGCCTTGCCCGGGCAATCGCCCATGCGACCGGGCAGAGTATGAGCCGTGTCGTGACCGATGCTCTGCGTGAGCGGTATGCGCAAATTGAAAAACGGAGAGGCAGGGCCTCTGTCGAAGAGCTTCTGGCGATAGCCGACAGGGCCGCAGCCCACCTGAAGCGGCCTTATGCCGATCACGCCGATCTCCTTTATGACGAGGGCGGCCTGCCGAAATGATTATCGATACATCCGCCATGGTGGCGATCCTTTACGGTGAGCCGGAGGCCGCCGCCTTCACGCGACTGATCCACGATTCCGCAATCAGCCGGATCAGCGTGGCGAATTATGTGGAACTGTCCATGGTGATCGAAAAGCAGCTCGGGCCGGAAGGCATGAGGCAGGCCGATGCCTTCTTCCGCCGTGCGGCGATCGACATCGAGCCCGTGACCGTCGAGCAGGGCCATCTGGCCCGACAGGCATTCCTCGATTTCGGGAAGGGCAGGAACAAAGCTGGACTGAATTTCGGCGACTGCTTCGCCTACGCTCTCGCCCGGGATTTCGACGAGCCGCTGCTGTTCAAGGGCAACGACTTCACCGAGACGGACATCCGTTCGGCCACATGACATTCGGCCAGGAATGACGGGTAAAGCGGTCCTGCCGAGCGCTTCGCGACCAGCGGCGGCTATATCAACCGTCGGTGCCTGAAAGCAGCCTGTCTGGAATCGGCCCCAAAGCGGCCTTTGCATCCTCACTTGCGATTTTCTCGCGCGCGCATAAGATTTGCGTACCATTGGAGGCACTCATGTCCACCGTCCGCAAAGCTGCCAGTCTTTCGCTTGATGCGTCGCTTCTGTCGGAAGCGCAGGAGCTGAAGCTCGACGTCAGCCGCGCGGCCGAGGATGGCCTTGCCCGCGCCGTCGAAGCCGAAAAGGAACGGCTTTGGAGGATCGAGAACGCGTAAGCGATCCGCGCCGAGAACGAGTATATCGAAAAGCACGGCCTGCCTCTGGCAAAATACCGGCAATTCTGATGGCCCGCTTCGAAGTCTTTCGCTCGAAGGACGGCCCATTCCTGTTGCTCGACCTTCAATCCCACCTTCTGGATGTTCTGAGAACCCGCGTCGTCGTTCCTCTTTATCCGGTCGCGAATATGTCCTGGTCGATGAACAGATTGAACCCGCGTTTCGAAATCGAAAATACACCTATGTGATGGCGACGCAGCGGTTGGCGACCGTGGAACTAAACGGGATAGGTCCGCTTGTTACCGGCCTGTCCGCCCATGCGGATGTCATCACTGCCGCCACCGATTTCCTGTTCCAGGGTTTTTGAGGCGCGGAGCAGCAGGGTGGCGGCGCAGCAAGGTGGCGGGCGGCCGCCCCCTTTTTCAGTCACGCGCCCTGCGGAATCCGTGCGATCACCTTGATCTCGAAATCGAAGCCGGCCAGCCAGTTGACGCCGACGGCGGTCCAGTTGGGGTAAGGTTTCTTGGTAAACGTGGCGTCCTTCACGGCAAGAACCGTCTCGAACTGCTTTTCGGGATCGGTGTGGAAGGAGGTCACGTCGATGATGTCGTCGAAGGTGCAGCCGGCGGCCTTCAGCACCGCTTCGAGATTGGCGAAGGCAAGTTCGACCTGCTTCCTGAAATCCGGCTCGGGCGAACCATCCTCGCGGCTGCCGACCTGGCCCGAGACGAACAGCAAATCCCCCGACCGGATCGCGGCGGAATATTTGTTGATCTCGTAGAGAGCCTGCCGGCCGGCGGGAAAGATCGCATCGCGTCTGCTCATTGTTTTCTCCTGTTGGATGGCGCGGGCCGGCCGGCCGGTCGAAACCGTGCACCGCCCGCATCTAAACTGCCCCTGATCGGGAACGTTCCTTGCATACGTCCCGTAGGTGAACGGTTATATGGCATACGATACGTATGTCAATTCACATACGTATCGTATGCAAATTAATGCTCCCGATGCGGGGATGGATTTCATCCAGGAAACCGGCAGAAGGCCTGTGAAACGGCGTGTTCGAGCAGCCCTGGCGACCGCGGGAAAAAATTTCCGCTTCCCTTTTTTCCCCGCCTCCTCACCCCATGCCTACAATCTGCCTGTCCCGCTCTCGGATACACCAGGAGGCGTTCTGGCGAGGCGGGGTCGGCGCGGGGTGTGAGGGGAAGACGCAGAACCTCATCCTCCGGGTCCGCGGAAAATGGTCTCCCTCCGGCGACGTGGGGGCGGGTGAGACGCGGTCGGACCGGTGTCTCGTTTCGCTTCCTTGCATTGTGCGCCGGGCGTGCCTGTGAGGCATTGGAGGGTGACGGGACAGCGCCATGCGGCGTCCGGGGGTTTTTCCTGAAAGCCCGGCCGCGCGGCGCAGGTGGAAGA
>NZ_JBHMAA010000035.1:0-47922 GCF_042429745.1 Neorhizobium puerariae
CGTATCGAACGGTTCTTCAACAAGCTCAAACAATTCCGACGTGTCGCCACACGATACGACAAGCTGCTCGCAAACTTCATGGGCTTCGTCAAAATCGCCGCTATCGCCATCTGGCTCAAATAGTTATTTCGTCACTACGGCCTAGCAGATTGACTGAAGAATATCATGCACGTAAATTCAAAACATGAACAGGATGCACCTCACCTCATCGACTACCACGACCGCACAAGTGCGGCGGTTGGCCTTGTCGTGAACTGAATCTGTTCAGATAAAGTGGATCAACCCCGCCGGGCACGAGCGGGGTTTTCTTTTGCGCCCGCTCTGTTCGTCAAAACGAGGAGTGAGACGTGAACCACCCATATCGCGCCGAGCGCGCACTTGACGTCGCGAGCGACTGCCTAGCAATCCGTTTTCCAGGGGCAAGCTTCGCCTTTGCATCAGGATCAATCCTGCGTGGCGAAGGCAATGACTACTCCGATATTGACCTTGTGGTCGTATTCCCAAACCTGCCGAGAGCATGGAGGGAATCGTTCGAGATGCAGGATTTTCCCGTCGAAGCCTTCGTGCAGGATCCCCAAACGCTCCGGCATTTCATGGACACCGATATGCAAAGCGGATGCCCGATCATGGTCAATATGGTGGCCACTAGCACAATCATTGGAAAGGATAGCGTGGCAGCGAAGGCGATACAGGAGGAAGCGCAACGATTGCTGGCACGAGGACCCAAGCCACTTTCAGGGCCGGCTTACGATAGGATGCGCTACATGATCAGCGACATTGCCGATGATTTGCGCGCAGACCGCCCGGTGGTGGAAGTCGCGGGCCTCGCGGCCATGCTCTATCCGCAGCTTATCGACCTGATGCTGCTAGGAAGGGGAACATGGTCAGGGCGCGGTAAATGGGCACCCCGTCTGCTCGCCAGGTTCGACCGGAGACTGGCCGACACTTTAAACACAGCCTTTGCAAAAGCAGCTTCGGGCGATGCGCGTGAGTTGGTCGCGCTCGCCGACAGCGAGTTGGCGAGGCATGGCGGCCGCTTTTTCAGCGGATATCGGCAGGAGGCACCACTGCAAGCTAGGCGCGTCGAGCCGCTGGATTGAGCGCCTCCCTACCTTAAGGAGATAAGGCAACAGTAGGAAAGCTGCGCATCAGCTTGGCTTCGCGCTGAGGTTGATGAACGCTGCTTCCGGAAGCCGCTCGGCCACGCGTCCGTCGAGATGACCCGAAAATATCGGCGTCGGGGGACCGCTTTCGGATAAATCTCGCCAGGGCATCCGGCCTGACAGGCCTCCTCCCCTGCTCGGCGTGAAGCGGTTAGGTCAAAAATTGAGGACCGAGTTTTCAGCTTACCGCTTCACTTGAAATCGGGAGTTAAAAGCCACAGTGCCAGCGCGAAAAGCCGGCTCCATGAGGGTTGAGATGGGCAATTTGGCGAGATCGTAAAGCATTGAAATCATGGTAAATGATTTGCTAAACGAACTCTATCTCAAAGTTGAGTTTCCTCACTCCCTATGATGCACTGGGCCACGCCCAGCCATCGATAACCATCGCTTATCGATGGTAGATTGATTTTGTGCCGCAAATCACGAACAGTGGGCTCTGAGGGGCCTCAGCAGCGCCAGAACCGTACGATCCGGAGCCGAAATGCCGCCAACTCAAAAATCCGCAATCGAACGCCGCGCCGAAGAGCTCGACACCATCGCCGCCGTACTGCCGATGGAGCGGCGCGACGAACTCGCCGAACTGCTGACCGACCAGGACGTCGAGACGCTGCGCCATCTCGTCAACCAGGGCATGGGCGCCAATACGCTGCGCGCCCTGGCCTCGGACCTCGCCTATCTCGAAGCCTGGGGATTGGCGGCAACCGGACAATCTCTGCCCTGGCCGGCGCCTGAGGCGTTGCTGCTGAAATTCGTCGCGCAGCATCTTTGGGATCCGGAAAAACGGGCCTCCGATCCCGATCACGGAATGCCGGCCGAGGTCGACGAGAGTCTTCGGCGCCAGGGGTTTCTGAAAGCCGTCGGCCCGCACGCGCCGGCAACGGTGCGCCGGCGGCTGGCGAACTGGTCGACGCTGACCAAATGGCGCGGTCTCGACGGTGTCTTCGCCTCCCCTGCCCTCAAGTCCGCTATCCGCCTCGCGGTGCGCGCCGCGCCGCGGCCGCGTCGCCGCAAGAGCGCGAAAGCGGTCACCAGCGATATTTTGGCTAAATTGCTGGCGACCTGCGCGACCGACAGTTTGCGCGACGTCCGTGACCAAGCGATCCTGATGGTCGCCTTCGCCTCCGGCGGCCGCCGGCGCAGCGAGGTGGCTGGGCTTCGGGTCGACCAGCTTACCGTCGAACCACCGATCCCGGTCGAGAACGGAGATCCCCTCCCCTCGCTCGCCATCCATCTCGGCCGTACCAAGACGTCCAATGGCGAGCAGGATGAGGTGGTCTATCTGACCGGCCGACCGGTGTATGCGCTGAATGCCTGGATGGCGGCCGCCAAGATTAGCAAGGGGAGCGTGTTCCGGGGGATCGGGCGTTGGGGAACCGTTTCGAAGCGGCCGCTCGATCCGCAGTCGATCAATACCATCATCAAACAGCGGGCGGAGATGGCGGGCCTCGAGCCATCAGATTATTCGGCGCACGGACTGCGATCGGGTTTCCTGACGGAAGCCGCCATCCGCAACATCTCCCTGCTAGAAGCGATGGACCAGTCCCGTCATCGTTCCGTCCAACAGGCCTCGGCCTACTACAACAGCGCAACGAGACGTAGCGGACGCGCTGCCAGAATTCTTTGAGTGATGGCTGGAGATCAGGCGTCGGGTCCATTCCGCTCAGCAAGGACAGCGCACCAACGCTTCGCGTAGCCATCAGCGATCGGTCGGCTAATGCCGCTGGCGGTGAGACGCGCACAAAGGACGCCTGGATCGAACTGTTCAATCTGCGTGTCCGCAGAATAATGCCTTAGAGTGTATGTGAACATCTCGTTCCAGCTTCGCCTCACTTGCACCGTCTCGTCTGTCAGGCTCGATCGACATTGGTCAACCAGATCCGCTAGCGTCATGTCATCCCATCCAAAGCTCCACCAATGCGCTCGCGCCGACGCCAATGGCCTTTCCGCCAGCCGCGCCCGGGGGGTCGTGTCCGGCAACTCTCAAGAGTGATCATCAGCTCTTCTCGAACCATCGCCCGCCCCTGCAAAAGTTACAACTGTTACTCTATCTCATTCCTTTAGCTGGAGCCGCACGAGTTGGTGTTCCTCCTCAACATCGGGTCCAACATACTGTTGGACGCGCAATTCTTCTGGTTGGGCCTCCACCTCGTCGGCCGCCTCAACTTCAGCGCTGTCCAGGTCAATCGAGCGGATGACGATTCTCTCTGGTAAGGGGTCGTCCGCCAGGACCGCAAAACCGTCCGGGAAGATGGCGCCGCCATTTTGCTTGGCCTCTTCGGCCAGCCTCGACGGCATCTCGGGTATGTTATTCAGCAGCTCTTTCTCTTGTTCAGGCCGCTCCAACGCACGGAAGGCTATCGTTGCAACTTCCAGGTCAAGCGCAAATCGTGAGAAGCCGGCGGCCCGCCAAGGGAGCCTCCGCCTCCTGAGCCAAAAGAACTCATCAATATCGTCCCAGTGATAGTCGCCGTATCGACCCGTGTACCCCAGGAGCCATTCTCGACCGAGCCATCGTGTCGTGAGAACTGTGCGATCCCTTACCGACAAT
This sequence comes from Neorhizobium puerariae, assembly GCF_042429745.1. Taxonomy (NCBI): domain Bacteria; kingdom Pseudomonadati; phylum Pseudomonadota; class Alphaproteobacteria; order Hyphomicrobiales; family Rhizobiaceae; genus Neorhizobium; species Neorhizobium puerariae. The sequence goes on from NZ_JBHMAA010000035.1 coordinate 3,712, forward strand.
GACCCGGATCGCATCGATCTCGACGCCTCCGGTCCCATCAGCAGCGAGAGAATGTTGATGTAATTGCCTCGACGCACCGCGCTAGGATCGCCGCCGCCGTCCAATCGACCTGGGTTATCGACTGTTTCAGTATGATGGATGAACAGCTCTCCTCGAAGATTCGAAGTCAAATATGATCCGATGGCGAACCCGTGCGACGCCACACTCGATCCGAGTTTCAGGCCGAGATAGGGAGAGACTTGCTCGGTATAGGCCTTCGAGACAGTTTGACCAAAACGCTCTTTCGAGCTTCCGCGAGTAGCCTTTGATTCCGAGATCGCGACCGACAGATCGTCCCGCCGGCTGAATACAAAGTCGGGGGAACGCGCCGTCCCCGACGAGCCCGTTAGTGGTAAGTTTTCGAAATGGTCGAACCATTCATAGCCGTCACGGATCATCTGAAGATAGGCGAGGCCATCGCCGACGACGCCGGTCATGTGGCGCGCGGAATAGTCCTTCAACCGATCGGCCGTCGCCAGTATGGCGAAATCTGTCCTATCCTCGGAGACATGCTGGCTGACCAGATTGCGGTAGATTTCGCTCTCGTGGGTCACGATTGACGGGTCGATCACGTGGAGATGCGAACAGCGAGCCATAGCCCCTATAACTCAGCTGGTGTGAACGTGATCGAGCGTGTGCCAGGCGCCCGACCGCGTACTGGCTCTGGTCTCGCGTCCGGGTGTGCAGTGACCTTCGATGTCCTCAGAGACTTTGGATTTGCGACCCAATTCATTCTGTCGTCCTCGCAATCCATCATCGAGAAATTCGGATGAGGTAGGACGCGGAGCTTCGCAGAAATTGTGAGCTAGATCAAACAACATGAAGCCTCATCGGAGGCCATCGCCAGCTATTGCGACCTCAACATAGCAGGGCCAAACCGTTGGTCTCAGTCCAAAGAGTTACAGCTGTTACTCTTGTTAGCCGTTCCAGGGTTTGCCATCCGTGTCTCTGCCGCTTGCCGACTTTGAGCCCAGCACGACGCCACCTAAGCCGACGAAACAGTCCATCGCTGCGGCCCCACCTCTCCGACGGCCTTCGGCTACCGCCCTGGCCTGTCGCCGTCGCGTGCAAACCGACATTCACCGTCCCAAGAAAGTAACAGCTGTTACTTTTCACTCTGACCATAGCGGTGGTCTGCCAAGCCGAAAAGGCTGCGTTCGAGATTGAGCTTCCCATCAAGCGCGCGGTCAATCATGGCCCTGAAATACCCGCCTGGCCTGCTAATCTGCTCCGGATCACGGATCGATTTCTCCAGAACTGTGGCGAGAATTGCCGCGGCCGCGTACAAGCCCACTTTGTTCCTTCCGTCCGCCCAGCCGGCTTCAGACAGCCCAATCATCCGGCGGAGCGTCTCGCCCGCCCGCCCGAGCGACGCCCAGGAGTCAAACTGCATCGCGATCATGGACTGCGCTTCAGGGCACGCGGCCTTAAGCAAGCCGACCGACACGGAGCCAAGAACCTCACCTTGGATGGCGTTTACGTCCCTTTGCGGGAAGCCAGTTTGATCTTGCTGCCCAACTCCGCCTTCGCCAGGCTTATTTTCAAAAGCCGAATCGACCGCGAAGCGGTCGTCTAACTGACAATCTTCCCGCTCGGTAGAGCGGGTCCGCTTGTTCCTACTTTCAGATAAAGATTCCGGGGTTGTATTAATATTAGGGCTGACATTCATGTCACCCTCGCATGTCATATTGAACGAAACATGCTCAGGGGAGAGTGCCATTGTCACTCGCCCATGCAGTTCCCGTACCTCGGCTGCTCGATCAAGAAGGTGGCCGTTGCCCTGGCAGATGGACGCAAGCTCTGACCTGAACTCAGCAGCTGCATTCGGATACGCTGCACACAAATCTTCGATCGCGCGCGAAAGTCTCGCAATATCCCGCTTCGCCGTCAGTTCAGCAGCCAATCGTTGATGGAATTCAGCAACCGCCTGCCGCAACTCGTCAACTCTTACACGCGCCGGCGTGAAATCGATCCCGAAGCCAGAAACAACTTCGCCTGCCTCGTTTCGGTAGACAAAACGCCGGCCGGTTGAGCTGTCACGGTAGGCAGCGATACCAGCTTCGACTAGGCGACGGATGGATCTTATTACCGTGCGCTCGGAGCGCATCGTGTACTCGGCCAGCTTCGCGTTGGATATTGCGACTACCGGGCGGCCAGCTCCTTTCCAGTCGTCCGCTCGCGACAACCCGAGCAAGATATCCATGACATGATAGGTCGTGCCATCGATGCCGAGAACAGGAGCAGCCTTTTTCAAGAGCAGGGCCATCTCGGATTTTGTCGTGTCGGGAACGTCATTCGCCATCGCCAATCGCGCACTGGCGACGATCCCAGGGGTGATGCGCCGGAACGACGCTACCGCAGATGCTTCAGTCATAGCTTTCCCGCTGCGATCGCAAGATCGCATCCCAATCATTCGATTTTCAGGAAGCCAGCGGAATTCTAGGCGCAAAAAATCAGTCCCTGGCAGTTACAGAGACTTGATTAACGCCCTCGTCCGTCTTAGAATCAGATCGTTACAGCTGATGTTGACGGTACAGAGATGTTCCGTTGGCCAATGGTTTAAGGGTCTATCGATTGCAGTCGCTAGGCCCTTTTCCGTTTCTGGCGACTAGGTCATTCCAGAACCCTTTCCTTGCTCTGTTGAAACTCTTCGAAAAGCTCGGGTAACCGTTGCAGCAGCCAGTCCGAAAGCCCAGGAAGGCGATTGTCAGGAATTGATATGCGCGTCGAATTGTCGGTCCGCTTCGCTGCGATGATAATTCCACCGTCTAGTGTAACTTCAACCAGATCTGGCTTTCGTTTTGCAGACTGATCGAAAGCATCCATGATCAGCGTGAACCTCTGGTCGCTTCCGCTCTCTGACCATGCTGAAGATGCGGTCACATCCGCCAGGATTTTCCTCTGCTGGGTGCTTAGGCTCCGGTTATTGATGAGAGCTCCAAGCTTTTCCCATTTGGGACGACCGACTGAGGACGCTGGGCCAATCGCCCGAATGAGCTCCTCGGGGATCAGCGCCGCCGTGTTTGTGAGGATCGAGATATAGGCCAGGCGTTGTCCTTCTTTGCGGCCTAGCGCGTCCGATATCACTTCCCGCGAGTATTTCCGCTCTCTAAGAGTCAATGCAAACAGTGCTTGCTCGATGAACGACAGATTGAGCCGCTCGGAGTTCTCGATCCCCTGTGAAACAACGAGTTCCTCGTCGCTCAAGTCGCGTACGATGGCCTTGACGGGGCGCTTAAGTATCTGGCACGCGCGGAGACGCCGGTGGCCATAGGCAGCCTGGTAGTGACCCGGTTTCCCGGCCAGGGGACGCACGAGGATAGGAAGCTTCTGTCCAGCCTCCCTGATCCCCTCGACGAACGCCTGAAAGCTCTCATCGCCTTCGATATCCAAGCGATCTTTGACGAACGACGGCACGACACGATCAGGGTCGAGTTCAATGATCGATTCAGCGGAAAGTAGCTGATCATGAAGGCGCCTATTCTCGTCTTCGATTGAGACGAACGCACGGTCCATTGACTTGACGGCCGCCGAACCGACACGACGCTTTTCCTGCTCGATAGGGGAGGGCGGCGTTTGCTTCGCGAGCGCCTCAGTATCGACGTTCGCGAACAAGCTCTTCATCCGCTGGTTTCGTTCTTTAGGATTGACCATCACCTACCCCACACGTCTTTGATGTGGAGGAAGATTTCGCGGTTGACCGAATCTACGGACTCGAGTGCACGGCTAAGCGTATCGCGCCCAACGCTTCCTCTCGACAATTCATAAAGGCTCTTCTTTTCGAGCCCCGCGCTCGCGATCGCCGTCGTCTCAACGACAGCCGGTGCCAGAACATCTTCCTTGAAGAGGGAGCGCAGCAAAGTGACTACGTTCACCTGGGGGCCGTCGTTCGGGTTATGCCGCGTGATTACGTAGCGAATGAAGTCGTGGCTGAGTGTGCCGCCACGCTCCTCAATCACGCCCATGAGATCGCTCATCATTGCGAGGAACTGGTTCATACTCGCAACGTCAATCATTGCGGGGTGAATGGTGATAAGCAGCGCGGTGGCAGCACAAAGGGCACCAAGAGTAAGGTAACCCAGCTGAGGAGGGGCATCGATAAGGACTACGTCGTAGTCCGCCTCGACTTCGCTGATAACGGCCGAGAGCCTGCGAAAGAAAATCCCATCGCCTCGGCCGTATCCTTCCGCGATAGCATGCGGAGTTTCGTGCTCGTACTCCATCAGTTCCAAGTTCGCCGGGATCAAATCAATCCCCGCGAAATAGGTCTTTCGTATCACCTCTTGGACGGGTCTCCGGCGATCATCATAGCGAATAGCTGCATAAACGGTCTCGTTTTCGTCAACGTCGAACTCTGGCTGGTAGCCAAACATTGCTGATAATGATGCTTGCGGATCGAGATCGATCGCAAGAACGCGGAGGCCTTGGATTGCCAGGTAATGCGCCAAATGCACGGTTGTCGTGGTTTTCGCCGAGCCGCCTTTGAAGTTTGCGACGGCGATGACCTGCAATTTCTCCCCGTCTCGGCGGCGCGGAAAAAACTCGAGTGCTTCGCTCGGGCGCTTTCGAGCGAGATGCTCGCGTATCTGGTTCACCTGGGAAAGCGTATAGATCCGCCGACCGTTGTCCTGTCGGTCGGGGATAGCGCTCTCGCCATCGAGCGACATCTGTCGCAACGTCGATTCCGCGATCCCGAGGAGCGTCGCGACTTCGCGGGAGGTGAAGGTCTTGAGGGTCTTTGCAGCTTCAGGTTCATAAAGCCGCTCGCGGATTGACTGGAGCTGCGCAGACAACAACTGTGACTGCCGGCTGATCTTCGTCGCCGATGATTCTGCGGGTTCGATCTGCTGCTGGTTCGCTCTCATTTTGCCTCACGACGGTTTTTTCGTGATCGTCAGTAATTTTCCGTCGACAGACAGTTACCCGATTCCCGCTTTGCGTCAAACGTTACTTGGTTAACGAAACCTTAACGCGATCTACAAAAGCGCCGTTGCTTCCGCAGCGAACTCTCCATTTTTCTGCAATCCGTCCAATCACTTAGCAACCCCCCCTTTACCATTGCGGTGCTTTTTTGTTCTAGGGTGAATCCTACAAGAAGATGCTGTTGAATACTCTCTTTCGTACCATCGTCTGCGCCGACATTTACACCGACTCATCCCGCTACCGATATGTAGGATCCTACAACTGCCAGCCGATTCCGATTCGTGCTCATTTCCCCGCCGACCAACTACGACGGAGAAATTCATGCAAGTTGTAGCGTTCTCAACGCCCCGGACGATCCAAGAAGCGCACCTCCTTCACATCCACCACCGGCTACGCGCACGTGTCTTCGCCGACCGCCTGGGTTGGGAAGTCGACGTAACGGCGGGATGTGAGTCGGACAGTTTTGACCCGCTTCGGCCAACCTATGTTCTCGCCGTCGCAGAGACCGGCCAACTGGCCGGGTGCGCGAGGCTCCTTCCTACGCTTGGTCCGACAATGGTGGCAGATGTCTTCCCGTCGCTTCTCCCTGGCGGTCAACTCAACGGCCACGCCGCGATGATCGAGAGTTCTCGCTTCTGCGTCGATACGACCCTCGGAGAGGGCAGGGGAGACGGTTCGGTGCACGAGGCGACCCTGACCATGTTCGCAGGCATCATTGAGTGGTGCGTGGCGAACGGCTTCACGGAGATCGTCACGGTGACCGACCTGCGCTTTGAGCGAATTCTCGCGCGCGTTGGATGGCCATTACAGCGGTTAGGCGAACCCAAGAAGATCGGTGTGACGATGGCCGTGGCAGGAATCCTGCCCGCTGACGCCGACATGTTGCGGAGGCTCCGTCCTTCCAATTACCACTCCCAAATCACCCGTATCAGCAAGGCAGCGTAAGGAGAAAGCCGTGAATCAGCTTCGCTCTCACCCACGACTTGTTCGCAAACTTCAGGAAGCGCTCGGTGACCAGCTCTGCGTGGCGCTGGACGATGCAACAGTCGTCGAGATCATGCTCAATCCGGATGGAAAGCTATTCATCGAACGCCTCGGACATGGCGTTGCGCCCGCTGGCGAAATGTCCTCGGCCGCGGCCGAAATGGTGATCGGCACCGTGGCGCACGCGCTTCAGTCCGAGGTCGACACCGAGCAGCCGATCGTCTCCGGCGAGTTGCCGATCGGCGGTCACCGCTTCGAAGGGCTGTTGCCCCCCGTCGTCGCCAGGCCTGCCTTCACAATCCGGCGCAGGGCATCACGCCTCATTCCGCTCGAAGACTACGTCCGGACCGGCGTGATGACCGAATATCAGGCCGCGACAATCCGCAGCGCGATTTCCGCGCGGCTCAACATCATCATTTCCGGGGGAACGGGCTCGGGCAAGACGACCCTTGCGAACGCAGTCATCGACGAGATCGTGAAATCGGCGCCCGACGATCGCCTCGTCATTCTTGAGGATACCGCCGAAATTCAATGCACGGCCGAGAACGCCGTTCTGCTGCACACCAGCGATACGATCGACATGGCGCGGCTCTTGAAGAGCACCATGCGGCTGCGTCCCGACAGGATTGTCGTCGGCGAGGTCCGCGATGGCGCCGCCCTGACGCTGCTCAAGGCCTGGAACACCGGCCACCCCGGCGGCGTGGCGACCATTCACTCAAACACGGCCATGTCGGCGCTGCGTCGCCTTGAGCAACTCACCGCCGAAGCAAGCCAGCAGCCAATGCACGAGGTGATCGGAGAGGCTGTCGACCTGGTCATCTCGATCGAGCGGACGCCGCGCGGACGGCGCGTGCGCGACGTCATCCAGGTCGAGCGGTTCGTCAATGGTCAATACGAGATCGAATCGGATCAGCTCACAGAAGAACAGGAGGCGCGACATGTCGCGTAAGAACGCAATCATCGCCATCGCGCTCCTTGCGACGCCAATCGTATTTGCCTCCGTCGCGCCAGCGCTCGCCAGCTCCGGTGGCAGCCTCCCCTGGGAAGGACCGTTGCAGCAAATCCAGGAGTCGATTACCGGCCCGGTCGCGGGTGCAATCGCACTTGCAGCGGTGGCCATCGCCGGCGGCATGCTCATTTTTGGCGGAGAGCTGAACGATTTCGCCCGACGGCTTGTCTATGTCGTTCTCGTCGCCGGCATCCTGCTCGGCGCCACCAACATCGTCGGCCTCTTCGGCGCAACCGGCGCCTCGATAGGACTGACAAGCGAACAGCTCACCACGATTGGCTCGGCCGGAGGCGGGGAGAGAACTCATGGCTAATTCCCCATCCGGCCTGCAGCGCAACCGCATCCACCGTGCACTGTCGCGTCCGAACCTCCTGATGGGCGCCGACAGGGAGCTTGTGTTGCTGACCGGTCTCGCCGCCGTCATCCTGATCTTCGTGGTGTTGACCGTTTATTCAGCGCTCTTCGGGATCGCCGTCTGGATCGTGATCGTCGGGCTCCTCAGAATGATGGCGAAGTCCGACCCGTTCATGCGGCAGGTCTATATCAGGCACATTTCCTACAAGCCCTACTACAAGGCGACCACGTCGCCGTGGCGCCGGTATTGAGGAGACGACCATGGTAGCTCTCAATCGGTTCCGGGTGACCGGCCCATCCTTTGCCGATCTCGTTCCCTATGCCGGCCTTGTCGACAATGGTGTCCTTCTCTTGAAGGACGGCAGCCTGATGGCCGGCTGGTATTTCGCCGGTCCGGATTCTGAAAGTGCGACCGACCTCGAGCGCAACGAACTGTCGAGGCAGATCAACACCATTCTGTCGCGGCTTGGAAGCGGTTGGATGATCCAGGTCGACGCCATCCGCATTCCGACGGTCGACTATCCATCAAAAGAGCGTTGCCATTTCCCCGACCCGGTCACCCGCGCAATCGATGCCGAGCGTCGGGCGCATTTTGCCCGCGAGCAGGGGCATTTCGAGAGCAAACATGCGCTGATCCTGACCTACCGGCCGCTCGAATCCAAGAAAACTGCGCTCAGCAAATACATCTATTCGGATGAGGAAAGCCGGAAGAAGTCCTACGCGGACACGGTGCTCTTCGTGTTCAAGACCGCGGTGCGAGAGCTTGAGCAGTATTTTGCCAACACACTTTCGATCCGGCGAATGGAAACCCGCGAAACGGTCGAGAGGGGAGGGGAGCGAATTGCCCGATATGACGAGCTGCTTCAGTTCGCCCGCTTCTGCATCACCGGCGAGAACCATCCGATCAGGCTTCCCGATGTTCCCATGTATCTCGACTGGATCGCCACGGCGGAGCTTGAGCACGGACTGACGCCAAAGGTTGAAAGCCGTTTCCTCGGCGTCGTTGCGATCGACGGTCTGCCGGCCGAAAGCTGGCCGGGTATTTTGAACAGCCTGGATCTGATGCCGCTCACCTATCGTTGGTCATCGCGCTTCATTTTTCTCGATGCCGAGGAGGCCCGGCAAAAGCTCGAGCGCACGCGCAAGAAATGGCAGCAGAAGGTCCGGCCGTTCTTCGACCAGATATTCCAGACACAAAGTCGATCCGTCGACCAGGACGCGATGACCATGGTGGTCGAGACCGAGGATGCCATCGCTCAGGCCTCGTCGCAGTTGGTTGCCTATGGCTACTACACGCCAGTCGTCGTGCTCTTCGACAGCGATCGCGAAGCACTGCAGGAGAAGGCCGAGGCGATCCGACGGCTGATCCAGGCGGAAGGCTTTGGGGCACGGATTGAAACGCTCAACGCCACCGATGCCTATCTCGGCAGCTTGCCGGGCAACTGGTATTGCAACATCCGTGAGCCGCTGATCAACACCAGCAATCTCGCCGACTTGATTCCGCTGAACTCGGTCTGGGCCGGAAACCCGGTCGCGCCATGCCCCTTTTACCCACCGAATTCACCGCCCCTGATGCAGGTTGCGACCGGCTCGACAGCATTCCGTCTCAACCTCCACGTCGATGACGTGGGTCATTGCCTTATCTTCGGGCCGACTGGTTCGGGCAAATCGACGCTGCTTGCTCTGATCGCCGCACAGTTTCGCCGGTACGAAAATGCGCAGATCTTCGCCTTTGACAAAGGCAGTTCACTTCTTCCCCTGACGCTCGCTGCCGGTGGTGATCACTATGAGATCGGCGGCGACAATGCGGAAGAGGGGAGGGTCTTGGCCTTCTGCCCGCTCTCTGATCTCAAAAGTGACGCCGACCGGGCATGGGCGACGGAATGGATCGAGATGCTGGTGGGTCTGCAGGGCGTTACCATCACCCCCGATCATCGTAACGCCATTTCTCGGCAGGTCGGCCTGATGGCGAGCGCATCCGGTCGCTCGCTCTCGGATTTCGTCAGCGGCGTGCAGTTGCGCGAGATCAAGGATGCGCTGCATCACTACACCGTTGACGGGCCGATGGGTCAGCTCCTCGATGCTGAAGAGGACGGGCTCACACTCGGCGCCTTCCAGACCTTCGAGATCGAGCAGCTGATGAACATGGGCGAGCGCAATCTCGTGCCGGTGCTGACCTACTTGTTCCGGCGGATCGAGAAACGTCTGGATGGATCGCCGAGCCTGATCGTGCTCGATGAGGCGTGGCTGATGCTCGACCACCCAGTTTTCCGCAGCAAGATCAGGGAATGGCTCAAGGTCTTGCGCAAGGCGAATTGCGCCGTTGTCCTTGCGACCCAATCGATCTCGGATGCCGAACGGTCCGGGATTATCGATGTGCTGAAGGAGTCTTGCCCAACCAAGATTTGCCTTCCGAATGGCGCCGCCAGAGAGCCAGGAACACGTGAATTTTACGAGCGTATCGGTTTCAACGAGCGCCAGATTGAGATCGTCTCGAACGCAGTCCCCAAACGCGAATACTACGTCGCCACGCCGGAAGGTCGACGGCTCTTCGACATGTCGCTGGGACCAGTGGCGCTGAGCTTTGTCGGCGCGTCGGGCAAGGACGACCTCAAACGCATCCGCGCGCTGAAATCCGAACATGGCCACGACTGGCCGATCCACTGGCTTGAATCGAGAGGAGTTCATGATGCCGCATCGCTACTCAAATAAATGGATCGTCTGCTTGGCGGCCGCGGCTCTCACGATCGGAGCCGCGAGCTCAGTGCATGCCGGCACAGCCACCGGTGCTGCGACGGAATGGACGCAGCTCGCCAACAATGCGCAATTGGTGGACCTTCTCAAGAGCTCGGGCCTCCAGGTCGACAATCAGCTGACGCAGATCAGCCAGCTTGCGGAGCAGATCCAGAACCAGCTTAAGATCTACCAGAACATGCTTCAAAACACCGCGCAGCTGCCTGACCATGTATGGGGGCAGGTCGAAAGCGATCTCAATCAGCTCCGCAGTATCGTCGACCAGGGTCAGAGTATCTCATTCTCCATGGGCAACGCCGACGACGTTCTTCAGCAGCGCTTCCAGAGCTACGCCGATCTCAAAACCAACTTGCCTGATAACGCGACGTTCTCCGCGACTTATCAATCCTGGTCGAACACCAACCGTGACACCATCGCCAGCTCGCTGAAGGCTGCGAGCCTTACGGCCGACCAGTTCGATAGCGAGGAAGATACGATGTCCTCGCTGCGGTCGATGTCCGAAACGGCGGACGGGCAGATGAAAGCTTTGCAGGTCGGCCACGAGATCGCCGCTCAGCAGGTTGCCCAGATGCAGAAGCTTCGCGGTCTCGTCTCGCAACAGATGACGATGATGGGAACCTGGCTTCAGACGGAGCAGACCGACAAGGACCTGGCACAGGCGCGGCGGGAAAAGTTCTTCAACGCCGAGGTCAAGAACGTTCCGGAAGGCCAGAAAATGGAGCCGCGCTGGTGAGCCGCTCCGTCCTCATTGCCTTGGTGCTTGCTGTCGCCGCTGCATCCGCTGCGGCCACAGTGCTGATCGTCAATTCTAGCGACGGCGGAAAACCTGCGCTTACCGAGGAGCAGCGCTCAGCCCGGGAGAAATTCTTCGGCTCAGTCAAGGAGCTGCCGCCGATCAAGGAAGGTCAGGAGATGCGACCGAGATGGTGAAGGCAACTGTTGCACGTTCATTCCTGATTACAGGGCTTTTTTGTATCGCCTATGCCGTACCCGCTTTCGGGCAGGAGGGGCAGGTTCTCACGGAACTGGAAAACCAGGTCTCCTCCGCTGCGAAGGGGTGGGAGACCACCGTCATGAACGCGGCGAAATCCCTATTCTGGATTCTCGCAACGATTGAGATCGGCATTGCGGCCGTCTGGTTGGCGATCCAGTCAGCCTCACTGGACAGCTGGTTCGCCGAACTGGTGCGGCGGATCATGTTCATCGGGTTCTTCGCATTCGTTCTGACCCAGGGGCCGCCCTTCGCGCGAGCGGTGGTCGACAGCCTCTTCCAAATTGGCGCCGGCGGTGGTTCAGCCTCGCCCGCCGAAGTGTTCGATGCCGGCATCCGCGTCGCCTCGCAAATGTCGCAACAGGCGCAGTTCGGTGTGTTCGAGGATAACGCCCTCGCGATTGCCGCCGTTCTCGCCATGGGTGTCGTGGTCATATGCTTCTCGCTCGTCGCCGCGATTTTCGTGTCGGTGATGGTGGAGATGTATGTCGGCTTGCTCGCGGGTATGATCATGCTCGGGCTGGGCGGTTCGTCCTTCACCAAAGACTTTGCCGTTCGTTATCTCGTCTACGCTTTTGGCGTCGGGATGAAGCTCATGGCCTTGGTGATGATCGCCAAGATTGGGTCGCAGGTCCTCTTAGGTCTGGCCAATGCGCCGACCGCATCCTCCGACCAGTTTGTCACCACCTTGGCCATCGCCGGTATTTCCGTCGTGGTCTTCATCATCGCCATGTACGTGCCGAACATTATCCAGGGTGTCGTGCAGGGTGCCTCCGTCACCGGTGGCATGGAAGCGATCCGCCACGGCGGGCAGGCGGCGTCATTCGCCGCAGGCGCCGGCTTTCTCGCCGCCGGCGCTGCCGGCGCGGGCTTTGCCGCGGCCCAATCCGCACGAGCCGCCGGTTCATCGGTCGCTGGTGCTGCCCTGCGGGGGATAGGCGCAAGCTTCAGTTCCGGCGCGCAAGCAGCAGGCTCGGCCGCCAAGGAAAAGGCAATCGGCTCTCCCGGCGCCTATGCGGGGTCCATCCTCGGACTGGCCAACGCCAAGCTCGATGAACAGCACAGCGGTCACGGCGGACCGAAACCTCCTCCGGAACGCAACGACAAACCGTAATCGAGACAAGGAAGAATAAATGGCTGCGAACCGCGCCCCGGAAAACCCGTATCTTGCCGCCCGCCAGGAATGGAACGAGCGCTACGGCACCTATGTGAAGGCAGCCGCCGCATGGCGGATCGTTGGTATCCTCGGTCTGGCAATGGCCGTCATCGGCTTCAGCTACGCCATGTATCTCAGCACCCAGGTCAAGCTCGTGCCTTACATCGTCGAGGTCGACAAGCTCGGAACGGCGGTCACGGCAGGCTTCCCCGAGCAGATCGAGTATGCCGACGTCCGCGTGGTTCGCGCCACGCTCGGTAACTTCGTCACAAGTTTTCGTTCGATCACGCCGGATGCGGTGGTGCAGAAGCAATACATCGACCGCACCTACGCCCTTCTTCGCACCTCCGATCCGTCGACGGAGAAGGTCAACGCCTGGTTCCGAGGCAATTCCCCGTTCGAGAAGGCGAAGTCCTCGACGGTTGCCATCGAGGTCAACAACATCGTGGCGCTTTCGAACCAGACCTATCAGATCGACTGGACGGAATACGAGCGGGACCGCAAGGGCAAGGAAACCGGCACGCGCCGTTTCCGCGGAATCGCGACGGTCACGCTCACGGCGCCACAGGATGAGGCGACGATCCGCCTCAATCCGATCGGCCTCTATGTCCGGGATTTCGACTGGACGGCACAGCTTTAAGGGCAGGGATACTTTCAATGAAAAAAACGGGATTGCTCGCAGCTGCCGGCTGCATGGCCGGACTCGCCTTTGTGGTGGGCGCGCAGGCGCAAAGCATGACTAGCAACGAGGTCAAGGGAACAAATCTTTCCAGAAAGTGGCGCGGCACACCGGGCCTGGTCACGACAGGTCCGGACGGCAAGGTCATCTTTTTGTTCGGCGAAACCCAGCCGTCCGTCGTCTGCTCGCCGCTGCAGGTCTGTGACATCGAGCTTCAGGGTGGCGAGATTGTTCGCGACGTCCTCGTCGGCGACACCGTGCGGTGGAAAGTGGAACCTGCGACCTCGGGAGCGACAGGTGGGCAGGCAATTCACCTGATCGTCAAACCCTCTGAACCTGGCCTGGTGACGTCGATGGTCGTGACGACATCGCGGCGCACCTATCATATCCAGCTCAAGTCCCATCCCAGCCAATATATGGCGCGCATCGGATTCGAATATCCGGAAGACGTATCGACCAAGCTCGCCGACATCAATGCCCGTCTCGAAACCGGAGGCATTCCCGGCACCGCGCCGGACAAGCTGAACTTCTCCTATTCGATCAGCGGCGGTGCTTCGTGGAAACCGAAGCGGGTCTATTCGGACGGGGTCAAGACCTACATCCAGTTTCCGAAGTCGATTTCAAACCAGGACGCGCCGGTGCTCTTCGTCGTCTCCGGCGGTCAAAACCGCATCGTCAATTATCGCATGAAGAACGACATGATGACGGTCGACTATGCGATCGACAAGGCGATCCTCGTTTCAGGTGTCGGCTGGCGGCAACAGAAGATCACCATCCGGCGGGGAGGCTGATCGATGGGCAAGCTTCTCGCATTTTTCATCGCGGCCGCGCTGCTTTCCGGCTGCCAAACAGCGGACGACGCACTGACCAACAGTTCCACGCCCGTGGCCGTCACCGGACCGGCTGCGAGCGCAATCGCCGGCGACATGGCAAACCGTCTGGCTGAACAGATCGGCCCGGCCGGTGCTGCGACGACGATCAAAATGGAGAAGGACACGTCGGAGTTCGCGACCGCCCTCGAGGCGGCGCTGAAAGGGTGGGGCTATACGGTCGTCACGGACGGCAAGATCGCCAATGACGTGAAGCCGGTCGAACTTGCTTATGCAATCGAGGGCCTCGACGGGCAGCTGCTCGCGCGGGTCTCGACGCCTTCGATCGCTCTCGGGCGCGCTTACACGCCAACGGCGGCCGGCGCCACGCCGGCCAGTCCACTTTCGATCATGCAGCGCAACTGACGGAGAGCAATATGGTCCAGTCGCTCCAACTTGGCGCGTCAGCCCAGGCCGACGATCAGAATGGCATGCGCCGGCTCAACCGCCTGCCGATCATCATCGCCATCATCGTCATCGCGCTGTTCGTCGGCGTGGTCGTGATCGGGCTGTCGCTGCGGGGGCTGTCCTTCAACCGCGGCGACATCGAGGGGGCTTCCAACACCCCTGCGACCAGCTTCGGCGACCAGCTCAAACGGGGCGTAACCGACGGCATCATCGGCGAGCCAGAAAAGCAGGAGGTGTTTCAACCGACCCCCGTCGTCGAGCAGAAGGTCGAGAAACAGGAAACCGTTGTTGAACGCCGGCCGAATGACCGACAGGAGAGACGCTCGACGCTCGAATCCGAGGAGGAGTGGAAGGCTCGGCTGAAGCGGGAGCAGGACGAGCAGTATATCCGGGAAGCGCAGCGCCAGCGGATGGCTCGCCTCCAGGCTCGCGCTACCGCACTGGACTCGCCGCTAAAGATAGACATCGGAGATGTCGAGAAGGCAACCTCCACCAATGATACCGGCCGCCAGCCGACGAATGCAGCCGTGAACAGCGCGTCGGACCTTTATGCCGCCGCCATGAAATCCGGCCTGATGGGCCAAAACGTCGATCAAAACGGACAGACGTCGAAGGAGAATTTTTTCAATCAGGACATCAAGGAGCTCGGCTACCTGCCAAACCAGGTCGTGCCGCAGATATCCCCTTACGAACTGAAGCGCGGCTCGGTCATTCCCGCCACCTTGATCACCGGCCTCAATTCCGACCTGCCAGGCCGGATTACCGCTCAAGTCAGTCAGAACGTTTACGACAGCGCAACCGGGTATCGCCTTCTCATCCCGCAGGGCGCAAAGCTCTTCGGCCGATACGATTCCAAGGTGTCATTTGGTCAGGAGCGTGTTCTCGTCGTCTGGACGGATCTCATTTTCCCGAATGGGTCGACCCTGCAGATCGGCGGCATGGCGGGCACCGACGCCGAAGGATATGGAGGGTTCCAGGACAAGGTCGATCGCCATCTCTGGAGGACCTTCGGTTCCGCAGCGCTGGTGGCAATCATCGGGACGGGCATAGACATGTCGATGCCGGAGAGTTCAACACTGGCCACCCAGGACACGGCTTCCGATGCAGCACGGCGGAATTTTGCCGAGTCGTTCGGCCGGGTAGCGGAACAGACGATCTCGAAGAACTTGAATGTTCAGCCGACGATTCGCATCCGCCCCGGCTACAAGTTCAACGTTCTGGTCGACCAGGATATCATCTTTCCATCCAGTTATCGTGGGCGCTAACCCATTTCGAACGCTGCTCCGCCCGTCGTGTCGTCGGATGGAGCAATCCATCCGCGCCCCGGAAATCAGCGTTCGCTAAAAATCTGTTCCCAAATTGTCATATTTTAGATAGCGAGGACTTGAATACTCGTTAGAGGTGAGTAGACCTATCAGTTGCAACGACCGTGGATATGCTTCGCATAGAAGGCAACTGCGTTTTCATCGGAAACGAATGGGGACAGAGAATTCGCAGCCATGGACCGATGCCCCGTATGGCTCCGGCTGGTCGCACGGGGGACCCATGTAACTGGTGGCGCGTGGAAGGCGCGACGGGCTGGGAGGCCGCAGCTGCGCAAGAGGAGAATAGCCAGTGGACGGTGACCTTCGTTCTCTAATCGACATGACCGAAGCTGCACACGATGAACGCATGATCAAGAGCGCTCTGAAAAGCTTCGCAAACTCCCATGGCTTCGAGCGTTTCGCGTATCTCCAGACCGAGGCCCTGGACATCCGCACATTCAACTCCTATCCGGAGGACTGGCAGGATATTTACCTTGGCAGCCACTATTCGCGCATCGACCCCGTGATCACGGAAGCCAAACGTCGCATGGAGACGTTCTCCTGGACGGCCGATGATTGGCCGGCTCGCGGCGCTTCGGAGCTCAGACGCTTTCGCGACCAGGCAATCGAGCACGGCATTCGCAGCGGACTGACGATCCCGGTAGAAGGGAGTTTCGCATCGACGATGATGCTGACGTTTGCCTCATCGGAAAAGAAAGCCGAGAACGGCAAAGTGCTGGACGCCCAAAAAGCCACCCGGGCGGTCCTGGCGATCCATTACCGCCTGAAGATCATCGCAGCAACGACGATCGTCGCCCCGAAACGGCTGCTCTCGCCAAGGGAAGCGATGTGCCTCATGTGGGCGGCAAAGGGCAAAAGCGCCCCTGAAACCGCAATGTTGACGGGGATCAACGCGCGAACAGTGCAGCACTACCTCGACAAAGCGCGCGAAAAGCTCGACGCGGCGACCGTTCCACATCTCGTGGCGATCGCTAAAGATCACGGCTTGGTTTGAGCGTCATTCGTCGCCATCGAGCGGAACCTCGGGGATGTAGCCGAGCGCATCGATGATATGCGAAAGCTCTTCCTGCTGGGCTTCGGATTTCTTTTGGCGCGCGGCGTACTCTTGCTGCAAGGTTTCCAGCACGGCGCTCGAAACCGAGGAGTCGGCGGACGCGCGGGTCCATTCCTCGTAAACGGCTTCGTCGGCGACAATAAGCCGGCGGTGTTCTCGGATCCCGGATATCGCAAGGGCCTCCAGTTCCGACTTGTCCATTGAACGGAAGCAGGATCCCATCGGTTTTGCTTCGTCGTTCGTCTCGGATGAGTTGACGTCCTTCATCCGCGTCCTCTTAATTTCTTCATTTGCCGCTCGAAAGCAGGATCCTGGTGAGCAATATACCGCATAGGCCATAACTGCACGGCCTGTCTTTCAGAAGTTCATATACCCTATATCCCAAGGTAGCTTGTGACGGCCTGGACGAGCAATATCATGCGCCGTGACGAATCGGAACTATAGTTCCTGGAACAATAATTCCGATTCAGGTTCCGCTCGCGTCATGGATCTTAAGGAGGTCATGGCGATCAATATGCGTCGAATCCGTCATGGCAAACAATTGACGCAAGAGGAAGTGGCCCACCGTACGGGCCTCAGCGTCCGCCATGTCGGAGCAATCGAGCGTGCCGAGATGTCCGCGACCGTCACTGTCCTTGGTCAAATCGCAGAGGCGCTGGGTGTCGAACCCGCCGAGCTCGTGACGAGATGAAAGGACGCGCGCGTGGGCTCGCCTCGTCCGGGGCTCTATGACCGGCCTTGAGGCTACTGGCAAGGAGCAGGCGGGTATGAGCCGAACGGGCCCGCTCTAGTTGCCTTTCGCCGCGACCCCAACTTCCAAGGATGGCGGTGGGGCCTTGACGAGCTCGGACACAAAGTTCGTGAGGGGTACGATGTTCTCGTGCTGGCTCGCCTGCTCGAGGGCGTTCATGTACTCGTCGCGGCGCGCGACAGGAATGACGGTCCACGGAGCTCCGCTCTCGGCAAGAAGCGCGTTCATAATAAAGCGCGCCGTGCGTCCGTTTCCGTCCGGGAATGGATGGATGTAGGTGAAGAGAAACGGCGCGAGGATTGCTTTCACGCGCGGATCGGATTCCTCAGAAATGCTCTCGAATAGCGCATCCATGGCGTCAGCGATTGCGTGCGGCGGCAAGGGGACATGCGACGATCCCCGCAGATAGACATTGTGCGACCGATAGCCAGCCAGTTGATGCGCCTTGATGATGCCCGCGGTCACCGAGGGGCTGAACATGGCACGAAACCAGTCCTGGTGCCGTGCCTCGAGCAGTTCGCCCGTTGGCGCGCCATCGAGGATCTTCCTGATATCTTCCCTAACTTCCTCGAACGCCAGTCTGTACCCTTTGGCGGCGAGCGCATTCTTCGTTTCGTGATCCCGGGCGTCCGCGTCCGGCTCCCATTTGCCGTCCTGGACCCTTTGGATCAGCTCTTCGGAAACTTCGTATCCCTCGATCGAAAGCGAATTCAGCGCGTCAGCCACATAACGCTCATCGATGTCGGCGATATATCCGGCGCGATCGTTGATCCGTACCTGCTCGAATCCGATGTGATCGAGGGCGTCTTTTCCCATTTTCGCCCAGAGGTTCTTGATCCGGGTGGCCGCCGGCGCCTGAACGCGTCGAGCATCCAGCGTGATCAGGTCAACCATCGGATCGAACGGGTTGTCTTCGTGCGGGGTATAGCCGGCCGACTCCAGCGTCTTCATGATCGTGTCTGCGTCGCGCGCTCTTCCCAGATGGCGCAGGGCTCCCGCGATGCGACCGCCGACGTGGCTCCGGCCGCCGTCCAACAGGTATTTCAGCAACGTGTTTGTGCCGCGGATCGAGCCGATGACGGCGATGACATCGGTCGCCGACGTTTTCCACGTCTCCGGCGAGAGGTTGCAGATCGCCTCCTCCATCGGCATCAATCTCAATCGTTCTCTTGTCTCGGCCGGCTCGTTTTCCTTTGAGCGCAGCAGATAGAGCGACGTGTTGCACGGCAGGTTCACGAGCTGATTGTTGGCCTTCGGACTTCTGACGGTAACCTGCGCAGGAATGGAATGGTTTTCGGACCACAAAGCCACGGATGCCTCCGCGGAGAGCCGCCATTCATCGGCGAAGCGGTCATCCAGATATCTGGCAACAAACTCCCAATAGACCGTGCTCCAGGCGGCATCGATCCTGTTGTTGGCGGATGGTCGCGAGTTCACCGCCAGCCAGCCCCTCATGATTTCCTCAAGGAAGCCATTGTCCTGGAGCCGTTCCCGGTGGACACGGCTGAGTTCCTCGGATTTGACGACCGACCGGGTGCCGTTCTGCGTCACACCCCTGAGCTCAGCCAGGGATGTCGCGAGCAGTTCGTGGGGCTTGGCCATGTTGGCCTCCGGCTACCGTGTGGGCCACTACTTCCGTGCATTGTTGTTGCACTAATTTAGCGCCTTTGAAAGACACTAATTTCACGCGTTGAAACTACACTAGTTTCAAGCATTTTTCCAACACTAATTTCATGCGCTTCACTTTGGGAACCTCACCTCACCGCCCGAGGCGAACCGAACTCAACGCTATGGCTGACCTCCAATGCGGGACAGGTCGATCCGTATCCCCGCCCGCCCGACCTCCTGCACCGTCTCGGGCGCATCTTCTCCTGGTTTCGGTTCGGCGCTCTCTTCCTCGATGGGAGTCCCCTTAGTTTCCTGCGGCACTTCAACCGGTGTTCCGGGATCCTCCGCCTGAAACACGCTCACGCCTTCGAACTCGCCGGTCTTCCATGCGTAGACGGCATCCTCGAATATCTGCGGGAAGACGTCTTTACTCGTCGGGTTGCCATACCATTTCGCGACGATCCTCAGGACCTTGGCGAACATCGCCGTGCCTTTGCGGAGGTTTTGGCAGGCATCGACAAGGTCCGGTTTCAGGTCCGCCGGCTCCTTGACGCCGACACCGGCGGGAAACTGGGTCAGCCCAACGCGAACGACCGCCAGACCAGCATATTGCCGCACGATTGCCATCGCCTCTTCGGGCGACGTCGCTTTCGGCACGAGAATCAATCGGCCGCCCGATTTGACGGTGACGGCGAGGGGATCGGCCGAGCCTGCTGATACCACGAACTGCTCGACGATCGCGGGTTTGAGAGAAGGGTCGGCGCATTCTTTTATCAGGGCGGCGTCGAGCATGTGTCTCCTTGGCACTTAGGTGTTGAAGGCAGTGACGAGCGGTTTTGCGAAGAGCTTCGCCCATGCGGTGGTCGCGGCTCGCTGGATGGAGACGATCGATGTCCCTTCAGTCCACCATCCGTTTCCGACAGCGACGACAAGATCCGGATCGTGCAGCATGGATTGCAGGACAGGCCAAACGATCAGTTGCTCGTAGCAGATCAATGCCGCCGCGCGGCTGGTACCGATGGAGACGACCGGATTCGCAAAGAAATCCGCCCGGGCGCCACCACTCCCTCCGAACCAGGATCGCCACGGCTGCCACATCGAGCCGGGAACCGGCATACGCTCGCGGTAGAGAATGTGGCCGCCCTTCCTGTCGATCGCCACGAGGACATTGTCGTAACCCGAGGCGTCAACCCTTGCTGCGCCGGCGATGACCGTGGCGTCACTATCAATGAATGCGCCTGTCCAAATCCTCTCAACGGTCGGCGTCCAGAAACCGAGAGCACTTTCCGGCAACGCCACATAGAGCGCGCCATCGCTGGCCGCGCCACGCACCGTTGCGATCATGTCACGCTGGCGTTGAAGACCCGCCTCACGACCAAGCGAAACGCCCAACTCCAGATCGACGCCGCGCCAGGCTTCCGGTAGTTTCGGGTCGGTCCAGACTGCGGCGGACCACAGCCAAAAGCCAGTCAAGGCGATGGCGACAGCTGGCCAAATGCGGGTTACGAGGCCCGCAAGGCCGGCTGTGATCATGCCCAGTCCCCACCATCCCCATCCCGGAAACAGAACGCCCGCGGCTGTGACGGGATGCGCCCAGCCGGTGATGCCGAACGGCGGGATGGCCATGATGACGACCGCAATGAGATAGCGGAACGGACGAGTGCCAGCGTTCTTCGTCCAGAGGATGGCATGCACGATGACAAAGCTCATGGACGCACATAGCCAGAGCAACAGACCCGGCCAGATGTCGGACGAATAGAAGGCGGCAACGCCCTGTGGCAGCCCGCGGGATGCGGCCAGGAAGTATCCGGCCGAGACAGGCGCCGCAAGCAATCTCGTCCGCGTCAGCGACCAAAGAACGGGAAACCCCATCGCGACCGGCAACAGCAGAACATGCCCGCTCCAGCCGACCACGCCGATCGCGATCGAAGCGAATATCAGCAACGTCGCCCGAATGTAATCACGGTGCATAGGTGAGGACCTCCTGCGCGAGACCGAGAATGCCGGCAGCGGGCAACGGACCGAAGTATCGGGAGTCGTAGGAGCCGGGGAATGACGAATGGAGGAAGACGTATCCTGACGGTACGACGCCACTCGGAAACGGCGCCAACGGCCGGCCCTTTCCATCTCGTGATGCGAGACTGGAAGACGAAATCACCTGCCCGTCCACGCTCACGCTGGCGCCGATTTCGACATGCTGTCCTGCGACGGCGATCACCGTCTTGATCAGCGGGGCAACACCGCCCGGGCAGGAACCGGAACGGAGATAGCCACGCGCTCGTGCCTCCCGCATTTCCGCCGTTTCCGGCGGGCAGATGAATACCAGATCATTGACAGCAGCGGGGCGATCGAGCGGAACAATGCGCCACAGGCCGAGCGGCTCGCTCGGTGTCAGATTGATACGGTAAGCGCCGGCGAAGGCGGTCGCCACCAGCACGACGGCGGCCAACATCGCTGCCGACAGGATCACGGCCGCTCGTCGTCGTTGGGTGGTCATCGCCGGGCGTATTCCAATTCCTGCCGTCATTTCAGCGAGAGCCCCTGGCTCTTCGTCTGACGCAGCGTCTCGGCCTGCTTGAGCGCTTCTGTGGTGCGTTCATGAGCGGCAAGCTGCTGGACCGTCCGCATGGAGTTCCAAGCGGACTGGACCTCGGCTTTCTGGCCGGCCGTCATGCCCGATGTGACGGTCTCGAATGTCTTGCCATCAGTGTCTTTCGCCGCCAAAGGCAGGAAGGTCCGTTCCCCGAAACGCTCGGACACAGCCTTGGCAAAACCTTCGAGTTCGGCTTTCACCATTTTATCGGCCAGCGCAAATTCGAGGCCCGCCGGAAGATCGTTGCGATCGATGGCATCGCGGACGCGTTCGAGCGTCTGCCTGGCCGCTGGCGAGAGCGCAGGGATATCGACCGAAACCTTGAGCCGGACCGCACGCTCCTCCATCTCATGTTTCAATTCGGCCTCGGCCCGCTCACGAAGATAGCGTTCAAGATTTCGGGCGAGCGCCGGCACATTGGCGATGGCTTTTTCCCGGTCCTGCTTGTCGGCGCGGCCGGCGAGAAGACCGGTCTTGCCCTTGAGCGCGCCAAAGCTCTCTGGCTCGCCGGCAATCCTTGCGAGGGTCGACTGCTCAATCGACTGATCCTTCAACATCGCATCTACATTGATTGCCTTGAAGGCGGCTTCCGGCTGCGCGTAGACGAGATGGAAGCGGGTCGAGACGTCCTCCCATTGTTTCTTGAGGCCAGGATCGGCGGCGAGCTTGTCCTCGACAGCCTGCTCGAATGATTTCGGGAAGGTGGTGATGCCTGACACCATGGGCTTGGCCTCCTTGGTCGCATTTGAGGGGGATTGCTTATTGCTGCCGCGAACCAGTCCGAGCGCCGCGCCGATGGCGGCAAGACGGGCGCCGAGGTCGGCGAGTTTTTGTTTCTGCAGGACGGCCCATTGCAGACGATCGTGTGCGATCGTGCGGGCGACGTTCATGAGGTGCAGACCGCGCGCCTCGGCAAAGCGAAGAGCTTGGCCGTAGAACGACGCCCTCTCATAATCGAGGGTCGTCTCCTTGGCGTTTCGGCGCGACAGGAGCGGGATGAGGCCGCCGGATTTCGCGAAGGAGCGACTGCCGTAATAGACGACGAGATCCTCACGATGGCGTGTCATGGCCACATAGGTGAGATGGCGGTCCAACGAGAGGGAAGCGAGCACCTTCACCCGGTCGACGGTCGCGCCCTGGCTTTTGTGGATCGTCGTCGCATAGCCATGATCGAGACTGTTGTAGAAGCGCTGCTCGATCGTGACCTGGCGGCGGTGCTCGCCGTCACCAACCACGGCAACGATCCGGCCGGGAGCGGCTTCAAGCACTTTTGCGAGCATGCCGTTCTTGACGCCAAGGCTGCCCTCGTTCTTGAGGAACACGATCTGGTCGCCGGCGGCGAACATCCGGGTTCCATCCTCAGTCTTGAACGCAAATCCGTCTGCGACGACGCCGCGCTCGACCAGCTTGGCGCGCGCCATATCGTTGAGCATTCGCACGTCGCGGCGGAGGTGTGCGAGGATCAGGCTGGTCTTCGAAGGGTCGTAGTCGCGGTCCCAAGCCGCGATCAGGCTCTCGACCGCTTCGTCCTTCAGTCTCAAACCAATCATTCGACCATGAGCGGTATAGGCATCGACAGCCTTGCGGACATTGCCGCGTGCCAGATCGAGCGAGGCATCGCGCATCCATTGCTGGCGCTGACGATAAATTGTCTCGAGTTCCGCATAGCCGATGCGATCGGCAATGGCGCGGAAGGCGGCGCCTGCTTCGATCGGTTGAAGCTGTTCGGGGTCGCCAACGAGGACGAGCTTGGCGCCGGCTCTGGTCACGGTTTCGACGAGCAGCGCCATCTGCCGCGACGACACCATGCCGGCCTCGTCGAGCACGATGATGGTCTTGTCGTCGAGCTGGTTGCGACCCTGGTTCCAGCGAAGCTCCCACGACGACAGCGTGCGCGATTGGATGCCCGCTTCCTTCTCCAGGCCCTCGGCGGCCTTGCCCGCCAAGGCGCCACCGACGACACGGTAGCCTGCCGCTTCCCACGCCTCGCGCGCAGCCTTCATCATCGTCGTCTTGCCGGCGCCGGCGCGGCCGACGACAGCGGCAATCCGCTCACGGCCGGCGACATGCTCGATGGCCGTTCGCTGCTCATCCGACAGCCGGACATGGCGCGCAAAGGTCGCCTGCAGCACCGCCTCAGGGACGCTATGAGAGGTGCGGCCCGCAAGCCAGATCGCTCGGTTGGCCATCTCTGCCTCAAGTCGGATCATCTCGCGCGTTGTGTATTTCGAGGGCTCCCGGACGCCGGTCGCAAGATTCATTCGCTCGCGCTCGAGCCTGAGGGCCTCCGGGCTCTGCAGTATCCTCACCATCAGGCTTTGGAACAGACCCGCATCGTCGATGTATCGGTACAGGACCTTCGCCACATCGCGCTCGTCGAACACGCTCTTCTCTCGGGTGATCAGCTCAAGCACGATCTCAGGACGACGCTGGATGCGGCGGGCGTTCTCGCTGCGACGAGCTTCCTGAAGCTTGATGCGTTCGAGTTTGGGAGTCGAGGTCTCCGACTTGGTGTCGGATTGCTCCACTTTGCGCTCGATGGCTTTGGTGCCAACGCCGAGGTGCATGGTCGGCTCGAGATCGATACCCTGCTTTTCGAAGGAACGGCCGTCGATACGGATATCGAGGCCGGCAAGCGCCAGATGTTTGTTCTGGCAGGCAAACCACCCATCGCGAAACGCGTTGAAATCATCGGTGCTACCGGCCCATAGATCATACACAATCTTGCCGGCATCATTGCGGATCGGCCTGCCGTCCGGGCCTGTTACCGCCACCTTCTTCGATCCGAATCCGTCCTCGGTGAGTGGGCGCAACGTCGTCATCAGGTGGACATGCGGATTGCCTGGCGCGTCGTGATAGACCCAGTCGGCGACCATGCCCTTCGCGGTGATGTGCCGCTCGACAAAGTCGCGCATGAGCGCGATGTTCTGCGCGGCCGTCAGCTCGAGCGGCAGGGCTATGGTAACGTCCTTGGCGAGCTGCGCGTCGGACCGCTTCTCGAACCCCTCAACCTTGTTCCAGAAAGCCTCGGATGCACCCGCGACCGAACGATCGGCGATCATCGAGCGCAGCCATTCGGGTGAGTCTGCGGGAATGGCGAACTCCTCGTGCAGGAGGCCTTGCTTGCGGGTGTAGTCGATCGTCCGGGCTTCCCGCTCGAATTCCATCTTGGCGCAGTGCCGGTAGGCCGCCGACAGCACGGCGCTGCGGCCGGAGCCACGGGCGACAACGCTGACGGAGAAATGGGGGACGGCCACGGCGGAGTTCTTTCCCGGTTGCGAACGAAATCAATGGGTTCGTCGGGAACGGGAGGCCTGACCAGGCCTCAAGCAAGGGCGTCGTGTCAGCGACGTATAATTGCGCCCTTGGAAGCCGCTCCTTCGGAACGGCCGGGATCATCCACGAAAGCTTCGCCGCTGGCGATTGTAGGATTCACAGTAGTGCGTTCGCTACTCAAGTTCCGGAAACTGGGTTCGAAAGACAAGCTTTCTCACCCAAGGAGACAGACGGACATGAAGAAGCCATCCTCGAAAATCCGTGACGAAATCGCCAAACTGCAGGAACAGCTCAAGCTTGCCGAAACACGGGAAGCCGAGCGGATCGGCAGGGTCGCGCTCAAGGCCGGGCTCGGCGACATCGAGGTCGACGAGGCGGAGCTTCAGGCAGCGTTTGAGGAACTTGCCAAGAGGTTTCGCGGAGGCAAGGCTGCTTCGAACGGAAAGGAAAGGGGAGGGCCGGGCGCCGTCACGCCGCAAACCGCGCCGATCTCATCTGGCGCGGGCACGAGCAGCGCTGGCGAGGCTTGAGCGCATGGCGAGGACGATGACATCCGACGCCCGCAAGAAGGATACGCGCGAAAAGATCGAGCTCGGCGGCCTGATCGTCAAGGCTGGCATGCGCTACGAGAAGCGCGCGCTATTGCTCGGCGCCCTGATTGATGTCGCCCAGCGCATCGATGGCGACGAGAGCGAGCGGTCCAGGCTGACCGCGATCGGCGTGGAGGCCTTCGGCAATGACGATCAATAGGATTGCACTCGTCGTCGTGCCGGCGGCGTTGATGATCCTGATCGTCATCGGAATGACCGGGATCGAACAATGGCTTGCCGGCTTCGGGAAGACCGACGCCGCGCGACTGGCATGGGGGCAGGCGGGCATCGCTTTGCCCTATGTGGCGAGTAGCACGATCGGCATTCTGTTTCTGTTTGCGAGTGCCGGGTCGATCAACATCAAGCAGGCAGGTTGGGGCATCGTTGCCGGATGCAGCGGGACGATCCTGGTTGCGGCTACTCGCGAAACCATGCGGCTTGCCGCTTTCACGAAGGCGCTGCCTGTCGACAAGACGGTTTTCGCCTATCTCGATCCGGCAACGTCGATCGGAACGAGTGCTGCGCTCGTGTGCGCCTGCTTCGCGCTCCGCGTTGCGTTCGTCGGTAATGCGGCGTTCGCAAGGGCCGAGCCGAAACGCATTCAGGGCAAGCGGGCGCTCCATGGCGAAGCGGATTGGTTGAAGCTCACAGAGGCGGCGAAGCTGTTTCCCGATACTGGTGGCATCGTCATCGGCGAGCGATATCGGGTCGACAAGGACAGCGTCGCAGCGCAGGCGTTTCGCGCCGATAGCACTGAGACCTGGGGCGGCGGCGGCAAGTCGCCACTCCTTTGCTTTGATGGCTCGTTCGGTTCGTCGCACGGAATCGTCTTTGCCGGTTCCGGCGGCTTCAAGACGACGTCGGTGACGATCCCGACGGCGCTGAGATGGGGCGGCACGCTGATCGTGCTCGATCCATCAAACGAGGTCGCGCCGATGGTGTCGGCGCATCGCGCCGGCGCGGGAAGGGACGTGTTCGTTCTCGATCCGAGGAAGCCGGACGTCGGCTTCAACGTGCTGGACTGGGTAGGTCGGTTCGGTGGAACGAAGGAAGAGGATATTGCCTCGGTCGCATCATGGATCATGAGCGACAGCGGCGGCGCGCGCGGTGTCCGTGACGACTTCTTTCGCGCATCGGCGCTGCAGCTTTTGACGGCACTGATCGCCGATGTCTGCCTGTCCGGCCACACGGATGAGCGGGACCAGACGCTTCGGCAGGTGCGCATGAATCTCTCGGAGCCGGAGCCGACCTTGCGCAAGCGGCTGCAGGACATCTACGACAATTCGGGCTCGGATTTCGTGAAGGAGAACGTCGCAGCCTTCGTCAACATGACGCCGGAAACCTTCTCCGGCGTCTATGCCAATGCGGTCAAGGAAACACATTGGCTTTCCTATCCGAACTATGCCGCGCTCGTGTCCGGAAAGAAGTTCTCGACCAGCGACATCGCAGCCGGAAACACCGACGTCTTCATCAACATCGACCTCAAGACGTTGGAGACCCATTCGGGTCTTGCGCGCGTCGTCATCGGCTCGCTTCTCAACGCGATCTACAATCGCGATGGACAGCTCGAGGGACGGGCGCTGTTTCTCCTCGATGAGGTTGCTCGCCTCGGCTACATGCGGATTCTCGAGACCGCGCGCGACGCCGGCCGCAAATATGGGATCACGCTCTCGATGATCTATCAGTCGATCGGCCAGATGCGCGAGACCTATGGTGGCCGCGATGCGGCGAGCAAATGGTTCGAGAGTGCCAGCTGGATCTCGTTTGCGGCGATCAACGATCCCGAGACCGCCGACTACATCTCGAAACGTTGCGGCATGACTACGGTCGAGATCGACCAGGTGAGCCGCAGCTACCAGGCGAAGGGATCCTCTCGAACGCGTTCGAAGCAGCTCGCGGCACGACCGCTGATCCAGCCGCACGAAGTCCTGCGCATGCGTTCCGACGAACAAATCGTCTTCACGGCCGGCAACGCACCGCTCCGCTGCGGTCGCGCCATCTGGTTCCGGCGCGACGACATGAAGGCCTGCGTCGGCAAGAACCGGTTTCATTCGTTGGGCGGAGGCGAGAAGAATACTTCGAATTCGGCGCCCGCAGTAAACGCGGATGAAACCACATCGACTGTAATGTCTCCCGCCGAAGAGGAATGAAAAGCTTGGCGCAAAAGAACGTCATACCGTTCAGGAAAAATTGCAAGGTCGCGAGCGATCGTCCCGACTTCAAGCCCTCGCGGTCGATGTCACGTCGTCACCGTTCCCATCGCGGCAGAGGCTTTCCGACCGTAATCGTCTGGGCCGTGGTGATTGGCGTCGCCGGCTGGATGTATCTTGATCGCAGTGGTCATCTCGACAGCGCTGCTGCTTTCGTCAAAGCGCCTGCGCAGGATGCGCTATCGGCATCGTTCGTGCTCTGCGGCGACAGCCATCGGACGAACTGCGTCGTCGATAGCGACACCTTCTGGTTCGAGGGCCAGAAAATCCGCATCGGTGACATCGATACGCCTGAACTCAGCCCGCCCCGCTGCGAGGCTGAACGGGTCAAAGGTGAAGCAGCGAAGTCCCGTCTGCTGGCGCTGCTGAATGCCGGAAAGTTTTCGCTGTCGGCCGGGTTCCGCGACGAGGACAAGTATGGCCGGAAACTTCGAACCGTGTCTCGTGGAGGCCATTCACTGGGCGATGTTTTGATCGGGGAAGGCTTGGCCCGATCATGGGATGGCGCACGCCATGAATGGTGCCAAGGCCAGTGACGGATATCGCCGTCTTTCCCGCACGGGAGAGGGATAGGGGTTTGGGGAAAGGGCGGAGGGAACCGTCCCCTTTCTCCATGGGAGGAAGTTTGAAGGAGGGGCTCGCCCTTCCTTCATGGGGTGAGGTTGAGAGGGGCGGCAGTGCCCTCCTTTCATAGCCGGTTCAGCCGGTCGATCCGGCTTGACCGGCTCATACGGAGGGCAAAGACCAGAGGCGGCAAGCCGCCTCTGGTCTGGGCTTCAATCGCCCGGATCGAAAGACTCAATGTCCTCAAGGCCGATATGCCATCGTTTGTCGGACCACCGTGAAGGGAGGTAGGTCTCGTCACCACCGAAGTGCGCGATGATGATCTTGCCGGCCTCGTGGAACAAGCCGAAATCGACCTTGTGCTCGATGGCCCAAAGCAGCGCCGTAGACAGAAACTCGCGCGAGATATCGGCGGGCAAATGTACTTCCGCATCGAAATGTCCGCGCAAACGTTCAAGCCAATCCGGCTGGTGTTCCGACAGCGTCTGGTCTTCATCAACGGGCTGAGTGATTTGATGCTGTGTCATCAGAGTCTCCTTTTCGTTTCTGACGAAAGGTGTCCGCACCGTAGTCCGTGAGGGGTCAGGGACCGCGGAACGCGGCCGCCGTGCGGCGAGCGGAGGAGCCGATTTTGTCTGTGCCGCTTGCGGTACGGGGAAAATTGGAGGGGCCGCGATGTCCTTGACGCCGGAACGGCGGGTGCAAAATGGGACGTCAGAGAGAGATAGAACCGCGTCCCGAAGGGGCGCGACCGCTTGCCATCTCCGATGGCCATGAGACCTTCCGGCTATCTCGGGGGAACGACTATTTGGCAGAGGTATACTTCCTGCTACGAGAGGGTCGTGACCCGACTGGGCGGAGACCGCCTGCGGGCTTCGGTCGCCGCGCGACTAGAGTCGTGCGCCGTCGGCGCCTCGCCCGAACGCCATTCTTCACGAAAATGAATCGGTCGCACTTGTAGGATTCACATATGTCGTTGGACGTTGCGGCGCCGTGTGGCGATCATGCCGGCATGATTTCGCAACGCTATCAGCTCTACGTCGAACGAACGGACCCAGCCAAGAACATGGCCCGGTACTATGCCATGGCGATCGAGCAGACGATGTTCGGAGAGGCCTGCCTGACCCGGCGATGGGGACGGATCGGCAAGCGTGGACAGGAGAAGCAGCACGTTTTCGAACGGGAAGAGGACGCAGTTCTGTTGTTTCTCGAGCTGTTGAAACAAAAACGTGCTCGCGGATATTTGCCAAGAATAGCGCTTCGGCATTCGCAAAACTGACGACAGGGAGGGCCGCCGTAGCGGCCGCCGGCGCGTTATTTGCGCCGGTCCCGGTCGGTCTCGAACGAAGCCTCGATCTCGACGAAGAATGGGATCTTGAGCGCGAGCTTCAGGCCGAGCTTTCCCTTGCGGAAGAAGTGGCTGATCACCTTGCCGAGAGCTCGAAGACGGCGGCCGGTGGCGCTGAGGAATTTGGCGAGTTGGCGCATGATATATTCTCCTTTCGATAAGCTGTCATCGTGGGGAGAAGACGCGGACCGGAAAGGAGGGCCGCACCGGTACGGCCGCAGCGCATGCGGAGGACCTGCCGCCGCCCGAATTTTGTTCGGCGAGGAGCCGCCCCCGGCGGCGGGGAAAATTCTGGCGGCGGCAGGTTGCGGCCCGACGACGGGCAGCAACATCCCCGATGTCGATGGCAGTGGTTCGAAAGGACGAGTGCTGCAAGACGCTACGTCGCCGGACAGCACACGATGCCACGCCCGCTAGAACAGGCGGAGCTGTCCGTTCCTCTCGATGGCTATTTCCGATGGCGGCTGCTTGTGGGCGGTAGAGTTGCCGGCAACAGTGACAGCCCTTTGCGAAATTGCGGGGTGCGGAGCGATAGCCCCAGCGTCTGCGATTTCCTCCGTTCTCCCGATCTTGCCCGACCAACCGCCCATGACATGAGCCATTGTGTGCCAGTCCTCCCGGAACCGCATCGCCAAGCTATCACCTACGATCACGGTCGCTGGAATATGGAGGAGGGAGAACTGGATGTAGGCCATGTGGACGGCGCGCGGGTCGATGTCCACGGCGGTTACATGGAGAAGCTGCTGGTAGTTGAAGCCTGCCTCAAGAATGGCCCCGGCAAGCGCGATGATCATAGCGCCGCTGCCCACGGCTGGTTCTTGTGCGATCATGAAGCCGCGTTCCGCAATTGCCTTCTGCATATCGTCGGCACTTCCGGCGACCAGTCGGGCCATCAGCTGGCAGAGTGGATAAGGGGTGAAGAACTGCCCGCGCGCCTTGTTGTGCAATTCGAGCGCATGGAACGTCGCACCCAAAATGTCATGCGGCTTCTCCTCCAGCGCCATGACCACTTCGCCCATGATCTTCGAGAAATCGCCCATCGTTCGGGCATCGTACTTGCGGGCGATTTCGAGGTAGCGGGCTTCGCGCTTTTCGAAATGAGTGAGATCGACCGCGTTGCTCATCGAGATGGCGGCACATTCGCACCAGTCGCCGAAGACGGTGTAAAGGTCATGTTTGTAGCGGCAGCTTTCGAACAGTTTGACGATGGACTTGAGACGGGAAGAGTTCATGGGATCACCTGAGACGAGCGGGGCCGCAGGGCGCACTGCGCCAATCGCCGAGATTTGCTCGGCGGCATTTCGCGGCTGGGCGAGGAGGAATTCAGTGAGGGGAACAGGACGCGCCGGAGACTGGCGCGACCTGCGGCAACCGATTATTCGGCTGCTTCGGGGAACTGGTCGTTCTCGGCTTCCGGCTGGTCGTCCAGATCGAACGGGGCCAGTTGATCGTCATCGCCCTGCTCGCTCTTCCGGTCGGCCGTCGGCGCGATCTTGAGAAGCGCGGGCAACCATCCGGTTCCGGCAATCTGCCGCTCGGCATAGGCCGCAGCGTCCGCCTTCTTCATGCCCGACACGCCCGCCGCGAAATCCGCGCCCTTGGCTTCGGTCAAAGCCTGTTCGATCCCGGTCTTGCTGATGCGGCCGAAATAATTCTCTGCGGTCGGTTCGAACCATTGGGTCATGTCGATCTTGAGTGCCTGCGCCAGCCGGTCGGCATGGGCACGCTGTTTCCTGCGCTCATAGTGAGGCAATTGCAGCGCGTTGACCGACTTTGCGACGGCGTAGGCAAGCAAGTCGAGAAGCGTTGTCGTGGGCTGCTCCAGGCACCATTCCCAAAGATCGTGGGGATTGCCGGGAATGGTGTGGCCGTAATTCTCCCTGAGATCGTCCAGCGTCATGATGCCCTTGCAAGTCGCCGGGTTCTTGATGCTGGTTTCGAGCTTCTCGCTCGTCACCTTCACCTCAACGCACGTTTCGTCTGTGCTGCCATAGGGATGGAATAGGCCCGCCAGCATTGCATGAACCACGGCGGCAAGGGCGACGTCGGGATTGTGCGCAAGCTCGGCGCGGATTGCGGCGGTCTTCTGCGCCGTCAACTCCTGAACGAGTGCGGCGGAGAGCGAGAAGGACGGTTCCGGCTGCGCCCCAGCCCGCGAGGAAAGGGGTTCGCTACCTTCATTTGTGCCTTCAACCCCATCATCGGCGGGTTCGTCCTGCTCCGCCTCGGGCCGGATCAATCCGCGCTCAACCGAGAGCTTGCCGTAGTAGTCCATCAGGACATAGCAACCGGCTTTGGCGAGGTCATCGGAGTCGTAGGCTTCACCGGTAGCCGCAAGGGCCGTCATCCTGGCCTGAATGGCCTCAGTGCGCGGCTCGGCCCCGTCGTCGGCAACGCCTGCTTCGATCAATTCCGCAAGCTCTGCATATTCTTCCTCAAGCCCGCGCAACTCAGCCTGTTGTTCATCGGTCAGCGGGACGTTCCTGGGATAGACGCGCGACATGTAATGCGCTTCCCGTGGCAGTTCGCTGACGCACACCACCCATTTCCAGCCCTCGGCACGAAGGTTTTCTGCTTCCGTTTCAAGCTTCTCCACCACAAGCCTTTCGACAAGGGCGACATCGAGGGCGTAGCCGCTGTTCTGTTCATCGAACAGGTCGCGTTTGACCGTTCCCCCTGCGGTCTCGTAAACATCGATGCCGCCGATGAACTTGATACGCTTGTCGTTGGCTTTCATGGCCTCCGACTGCAAGGCAGACTTGATCGACCGGCTATCCCGGTTCCATGACGGCAGGCTGTTCCAGACCTCCTCTTGTTTGGCGTGGTCGTCCGACACGGTGAAGGCGGAAAGCTGCTGCAAGCTCATTTCCTCGTTGCGGTAGAGGTCGAGCAAGAAAGGCGAGACGCGAGCGAGCGCTAAGCGCTTGCGCACCATGGTTTCGGTCGTGCCGAAGCGGGCGGCAATGTCCTCGACCGGCTTTCCGCCGTCTGCGAGCACGCGGAACGCCTCGTATTCGTCGGACCGGGTGCATGGCTTCACGGCTGGTGTTTTCGATCAGGCTGATTTCGGTCGCATCGGCCCCGCTGCGTTCCTTGCATTCGACGGGGTAATCCTTGGCGATTTCACCGGCCTCGGCCAAGAGATTGAGGGCAGCGAGCCGGCGTCCGCCTGCGGTCACGAAGAAGCGGCCTCGCTTGTCGCCCTTGCGAACGACGATGTTCTGCAAAATGCGGTAGCCATCGGCGCGGATGGTCGCGGCCATTTCCGCGATGCCTTCCCGGCTGTAGGTCTTGCGGACGTTCTTGGGGTCGGCGTCCAGCTTGTTCAGGGGCACGAAAAAGGTCTCGGTTGCGGTTTGGGTATCGGTCATTGTCTGTCTCCTGAGTTTGCGTTTCCCGAAGGGAAAGCCCTTTCGGGCGAAGCCTCCCCGGTCTTTCCGGGGGAATGGCCTCTGACATTCCCCCGGACAGAGGGGGGAGGGCGAAAGCCCGCCCCGCGGCGGCGGACGGGCCTGTCAAGTGGCGTGGCGCGGAAGGTGGAGGATCTTCTCGGGTCCGCTTGCGGACTGGTGCGGAAGATCCTCCAGCTTCACGGGCCGCTTGACCGGCCTGGCTGGCGATGTCAGGGGCGGAAACAACAAAGTTGGGCCGGAACGGGCCTCGACACCGGATGCGTGAGCAGCCTCTGGACAAGCGATCGTTACCGGGATCGGCGGAGACGGACGCAGGCCGGCTCCGTGCCATCGGCATAGAGCGCGGCCGACCAGTGCGGGCGGTGGCACCAAACACTGACCGATCTGGTAGCCGGAAATTCGATCGCCTATGATCGCAACAACAAGGCAACGAGCCGGAGTTGATCGATGCACACAAGAGATTGGTATGACGTCCCGCCGATAACGGCGGAGCAACGCAAAGACGCTCTCGCGGACCTCGCTGATATTGCGCGTGGCGAGGAGCTCGATATGCCATGGCGACGCCTGCGGATACTGCTCGACCACAAGCTGGTCAAAATCCATCATCCGGTATTGACCCAAGGAAGCCCGACTTCCGTCGGCTTTACCGAAGAGGGTCTCCGGTTCCTCGAACTGCGTTAGCGCCAGACGCCGGCGGCCGGTTCAAGTCGACTCCGTCCCCAAGCCATCGAAGCTCGGCAGAAAACGCAGCTCTTCGACCGCGCCGGCGCGACGTGCAACGAGCAGGCGCGGTCCTGAGACAATGAAGAATATCGGAGAAATCAGCATAGCGCCGACCGTGAGGGCGGGATTTCGGGAATTCTCGTCGCGCGAGGAGCGGGAAGCGGGCAGCCGCAGGAGGCTCAGCATAGCGACCCGAAGGGAGAGCCGGGATCGCCTGCCCCCGCTCGTGGCGCTCCGCTTGGGCCGGGGCGGGCAGGGGAGTTCGAGGGGCGGGGCCTCGGGGCACCCCTCGTCCTTTCCCACGGCGCACGACGGCGGTCAGGTCATGTCGAAGGCAAAAATGACCGTTTCCCACGAGGCTCCGGAAAACCCTACGGCGCAATTGGGGAGCGCGGGTTTCCTCCGCCTGCTCCGCTCGCCTGCGGCTCGCTACGGCCGCGGCCGCGCCGCCCGGCGGCGCTGCGGCTGGAAAACGGACTTCTTCACTTGGGAAAATTCACTTTGGCTAAACATCAGACCGATTGCTGTCAGCACGATTTCCTTTGGGTGGGCAGGGAAGTACGAGGGGAGGGGTCCAGGGCTCCTCTCGTACCGCCGGCGACCGCTCGATGCGGGCGCCGGCGGTCATTGGCACTCCCGCTCTTGCGCGATCGAAGGAAAGGCCATCCGCATCGCTGCCCGTTTGCGCCGAAGGGGACCGTCCCCCTTCGGGCAGCCGGTTTTTTCGATCGCGCGATCAATCCCAAGGAATGACGGCCATCAGGTCCTCGTCGTCCTGCCCTGGATAGCGGCCGAGATTGGCATTCAGCCTGCCATGGCCGGTATTGATGGAAGCGGTATAGTAATCGCCGCCGTTCTGGTTTTTCCTCTTCCAGATGCCGCCGAGTTCGACGCGCCGCCCGCGTGGGGACTTCGCGAAGATGCGGAAGACCGGAGCATCCTTGTTGGTGCTACTGAAGGGCTCACCGGTAATGTCGATATCGTAGGCGATGGAGGCGATGTTGCCGCTGATGGTGCCGTCTTCGTTGAAGCGGATGAAGTTAGCGAGGTCGGTCATGGTCTGTCTCCTGAGTTTGCGTTTCCCGAAGGGGTGGCCCCTTTCGGGCGACAGCCCGCCCCACGGCGGCGGACGGGCGGGTCAAGGGGTCGTGACGGGGAAAAACGGAAGGTTCGGCCGCAGGCGGAAAGCCGTTTTTTTGCCGGCGCGACAAGCGGCTCTGCCGCGCCTGCCCCTTGATCCGAACGGCCGACGATGTCATGGGCGGAAACAAGCAAGGCGGCCCGCACCGGGCCTCGATACCGGGTGCGCAGCACCCGGCCAGACAAGCGATCGTTGCCGGAATCGGCGGAGACGGCCGAAGGCTGGCTCCGTGCCCTCGGCATAGTGCGCGGCCGACCGGAACGGGCGGTAGCACTTCTCCTGATTCATTGCCCGCGGAGGGCCGTGTCATTCCGTTGCAGATTTCTTTGGGAATGCCTATTTTAGGTCAATTCACGGCGAAATCGCCAGTTTCAGCGCGTGGGCGGCGGTCAATATGGGTTGACTGGAGGACCACTCGACACTATGTTGAGAGCTAACAACTAACCCAGCATCCTGAGAGACATGGGCTCCGGGCGGTTGGGGTAAAAAGCCGGCGCAAGCCGGTTTTTTTATGTCTTGGGGGTAGGAGTGCCGGCGTTACGAACACGCGTCTATATCGACGGCTACAATCTCTACTATGGCTGCCTTCGCAAGACGCCGTTCAAATGGCTCGACGTCCTGAGCTTGTTCGAAACGCAAATCCTGCCGTCGATCCTCTACCGGCCAGCGCCGGATGCCGATCCGGCAACGATGGCGCTCCATCCGGACTGCGCGATCAAGTATTTCACGGCCAAGATCATCGAAAGTGCCGCCAAGGGCGAGGACTCGGTGTCTTCGCAGGCCCAATACCACAACGCCTTGACGACGCATTGCGGTGGCCGGCTGTCCTTCGTGATGGGCCACTATCGCTCTATAAGGCCAATCAGCATATCGTTCCCGCCGACGACCCGAAGCGCTGGCCGCGCGATTGCGACAAGATCCAGGTCTGGAAGCTCGAGGAAAAGCAGTCGGACGTGAATCTGGCGCTTCATCTCTACGACGACGCGCTGAGCGGCGAGGTCGACCAGGTGGTGCTCGTCACCAATGATACCGACCTCACGCCGGCGCTGGAGATGTTGAAGGCGCGCTGCCCGAACGTCATCCGCGGCCTGGTGATACCGACGCGCAAAGTCGGCGCGGGCGGGGATCTTGAACGCGAGGCAAACGTGTCGCTGGCGAAGCTCGCTCATTGGGTCAGGCGGCATATCTCGGAAGATGAGTTGCGGGCGTCGCAATTGCCGGATGTCGTCCCCGGCCGCCGGCGGGCCAGTGTCAAACCGCACTCATGGTATGCGAAGCCGCATCACCTCGCGAGAATGCTGGAGATGGCACGGCCGGTGCTGCGCACCGAAGGTGAAATCCTGAAATGGGCGCGCAGAGAGAGCGCACATCTCGGCGGCCGTCGCCCGATCGATTTGATCGAGACGGATGCCGGCGCGGTCGAGGTCTTCGGCTACATCGAAGCCTATATACGCGAGCAGCTCGACAAGGCCGGCGATCAGGATGATTTGTCCTCGAACCCCTGAACATAATGGGTGGGAAGGGAGTATGAGGGATGGGGCTTTGGGGCATCCCTCGTCCTGGTCCGCACCGCTCGTATGCGGCAAGGGCCAGGCACACGGCAAGCATCGGCGGTCCGCCTCATGATCTGCAGGCACGAAAGGCAATGCGCCGCCTCTCTCGGCGGCGCATTGCCTGCCTACTCACGCCTTTAGGGCCGCCATCCTTTCGCCGAGCAGCCAAAGGGCCTTGTTGAGCTTGATATCCTGATCGATGCCGTTGACGGCGCGGGACTTCACACGGCGTGGCCTGCCGAGATCGTCACGGCCGACGCCGCGCAAACCACCTTTGATGGCGTTTTCCTGAACCACATTCCAGACGGTCCAGAGATCGTTGGCGCGGTCGTCGTGGCGACGGGGAACAAGCAATTGCTGCGCCTTGATCGGCGTGGTCGTTTCGCCTTCGTCGTCTCCGAAGCGCAGGACATGGGCGGCGTCCGCGAGAATATCGGCCTCCTCATAGTTCAGCCGCAAGGTCGACCAATCCTGCGGTGCGGCAAGGGTGCGTTCCGCCTCGCCGAGAACACGATAGGTGCCTTCGATGACCTTGTGCTGCACATCTCCGGAATGGCGAACCTTGATGGCGTCGATGGTGCCGGTCTGCGTCACCAAGGAATTGAGGCAACGGACGCGGAAAAGCCCGGCCATAAGCTCGTAGGCGCTGGTCCCGTCATTGGCATTCTTGAGCAGGATTTCGCAGACCGTGTCCCCGACATTGTAGACCTTACCGTCATCGACGCGGCGCAGGCGGATGAGATGCTTGGTAAAATCTGCCTTGCCTTCGGTGCGGCTGCGCGACTGCTTGGCGCCGACCGGCATGAAGCCTTCGTTCATGAGGCCGCGCAACACCTCGATGGTCGGGATGGGTTTGAAACGCTCGGACCGGCTCGCATGCGCGGTCACGGCAAAGATCGACGGTGCGACGCGGCGCATCTCGGTTTCGGTCAGCGCGCGGCCTGTGTCGAAACGTGCGGTCTGGGTATAAATGCTCACGTTCTGTCTCCTGAGTTTCACATTTCCCGAAGGGGACCCTTTCGGGCGAAGCCTCCCCGATCTTTCCGGGGGAATGGCCTCTGACATTCCCCCGGACAGAGGGGGGAGGGCGAAAGCCCGCCCCACGGTGGCGGACGGGACTGTCAAGTGGCGTGGCGCGGAAGGTGGGGGTCTTCTCGGGTCCGGCCAAAAGCCGGACTGGTGCGGAAGATGCGTCGGCTTCACGGGCCGCTTGACCGGCTCGGACACTGCTGTCATGGGCGGAAACAAGAAATGCGGCCCGCAACGGGCCTCAGCGCCGGGTGTGCGGCACCCGAACCGGACAAGCGATCGTTACCGGGATCGGCGGAGACGGCCGCAGGCTGGCTTCGTGCCCTCGGCATAGAGCACGGCCGCCCAGACCGGGCGGTGGCTCACGGCCACATAAATATTCTGCGGATGGCTATGAGCCCTCTTTCCGAAACCAGGTTGAAGAGTTGGGCGATGTCGTCGGTTGTGGAGACCTGTTTCCCGTCGCGTTCGTTGCGGGAAGTCGATGCCGTCGTTGCGGGAATCGTCCGAGCGACGCCGAACAACTCCAGATCCACCGCTTTCTCAGCGGTAAGGACGCCTTAGAAGTCTATCAAATCAATCGAACTCACCGAGGTCCGCTTTCTGAAGTGCCTCCTTTATCGATTTTGCCTCCAACGCGACCAACGCGCTTTGCAGGAAGCTCTCGATATCGGCGACGCTTCTGCCCTCGAGCGAAGCGATTTCCGGGACGGTCCTACCTCGAGCAATCCATCGAAGGCAGGTCTTTTCAAGTGGCGAAAGTATCCATTCCTTCATGACAAAGATCGCACTCAGTTGCGCCGCGGTCGGCGGCAGGTGTGTTACGGGACGCCAGAATCGAAGTCTCGGTGAAAGCCGAGACGGCGATCCCCCGAGAAAAAGTGGCTGCCGCCGGGACCTGTACGACGGCAGCCAAGGTGCCCCGGGAGGAGGCAGGGAGTTCAAAATCTCGTCTTTAGCAACTTCATGTTACGTTATAACATATCGCATAAGCATATTTATGGAACTGCCGGTTGGGCATTCGACTACGACGGGATTGCTGCGCATGGGGCCTAAGAGGACAAAATCGCGCTCCAGAGCTTGCCGCCAAGTAGTTCCTCCTTCTGGAATGCTTTGATCGGTAACGAACCCGGCTATCTCATATTCGTCCGGCACCAGCACAGTGTAGGCATCGATAATTCCAACGATTATACCGCCCCATTTTTCTACTAGATAGAAAAGAATTCTGAAAACTGGGTTGAAAAAGAAATTATCTCATAAATTAGGCGAGAGTTCTGCCCTTGGTACCGCAGTTTACGCCAGATGCAAGATTTTCCGCAGTTCGACAACTTTGGATCGCGGCCTAACTCGCGTTACTTGACGAACTTGGAAATCCCAAATTGGTTTGACCCCATTCATATTTCCGTCTAGTAGAATACATTTCTGTCAAACGGATGGGAATTGGAGGAGAAGTTTTGCAAAAGTGTGGATGTGATGCGATCCGTGAAATGGACGGATCCGAGTACGAACTCGCCCAGGGCGGTACCAAAGCACGGGTCGCGCTCCCTCATTTCTTCTGAGATCCGCGTCTAGAACATAGATCGCTTTCTTGACCGACCTGCCGATTGGCTGGCCGCGCATAATTTTGCCCACCTCACAGAGTCGAAAGTTTCCTAAATGCTGACGTTCCTTGGATACGCCATGGTCGCGAGTTTCATGACGCTCATCATGACCCGTCGCATGACCGCACTCGTTGCCCTGATGATCGTGCCTATCGTTTTTAGCCTGTTCGCAGGCGCGGATGCTCAAATGGGCAAGATGATGATGGACGGTTTGGTTAAACTAGCCCCAACGGCCGCCATGCTGTTCTTTGGGATAATCTATTTCTGTATCATGACCGATGCGGGTCTTTTCGATCCTTTGATCCGCCTTGTGGTCCGGGTAGCGAAAGGCGACCCGCTCAGAATTCTCGTCGGCACCGCAATTCTTGGAATCATGGTTGCGCTCGATGGCGACGGCGCGACGACTTACGTAATATGCACGCTGGCACTGCTGCCAATCTACAAGCGGATTGGGATCAGGTTGCAATACATGGCCACGCTTCTGCTCATGTCTATTGGCGTCATGAACATTCTTCCATGGGGTGGGCCGACTGCTCGTGCTGCGAGTGCAATGCATCTCGATGTGAGCGATGTGTTTGTTCCTCTGATACCCGCAATGTTGGTCGGGGTCGCCTACATCATCGGTGTCGCGACGATATTTGGCATCAGGGAGCGTCGCCGTCTCGGAAAGGCATCTCCCGCGGATATCACCGCTATCGAGACGAACCTCGCCGAAGTTCCCGAGTATCGCCGCCCCAAAATGCTGCCAGTCAATCTGGCCCTTACAATTGGCCTCATTTATGCTCTCATCGCTGGCTTACTTCCATTGCCGATCCTATTCATGGTTGCGACGGCTCTCGCCCTACTGCTCAATTATCCAGAAATCGAAGATCAAAAGGAGCGCCTGTCGGCACACGCTTACAACGTTTTATCCGTTGTTTCCCTGATATTCGCAGCGGGTATCTTTACGGGAATACTTGCGGGTACAGGCATGCTCGACGCGATGTCGAAAAGCCTGCTGAATGTCACGCCTGATTGGCTTGGTCCCTATCTGGCTCCGTTCACTGCAGTTTTAAGTGGCCCTGCGACATACGTGGTGACAAACGACGCCTTCTATTTTGGCGTGCTGCCGATCCTCGCGAACACCGCAGCATTTTATGGTATCACACCCGCCGAAATGGCTCGTGCCTCTCTCGTCGGACAGCCGCTTCACCTGTTAAGTCCCCTTGTTGCCTCGACCTACCTTCTGGTTGGCTTGCTCGATATCAATTACGGCCAGAATCAAAGGTCGTCGATCCTTTGGGTGGCCGGACTGATGGGAGCAATGTTGGTCGGAGCGCTGGTCTTCGGCGTCTTCCCTTTGAAAGGTTCGGTTTAATGACGCAAGAACAATGGATCGAAGAAGAGGACAGCGGCTTCATCGCCCACGTCGGACCGATATTGCAGACGCCGACCGAACCCGGACAGGGCCGGTTTCGATTTATCGCTGAAGACAAACACCGCAATCGCGCCGGTTACGTACAGGGCGGGATGTTAATGACTTTCGCCGATCGGGCCATGGGTAAAACTGCGCGTCAGGAGGATCCAGACCGTGCGCAAGCGACGGCTCAGTTCGATATGCAATTCCTTGCCCCGGTTGAAATCGGCACAACCGTTGACATTCTCTGCAAGGTAGTCAAATCCACAAGGCACCTCGTCTTCATGCGAGGTGAATTGTTCGTGGAGAACACATGTGTTGCGACTGCACAGGGCGTTTGGAAGATTATCGATCGCCAGTGACTTCGTAGTAGAGAAGCGACGCCGCTTTTTGGTTTCAGGACTGACTCCTCAGCGTCAATGCGCGGCCTGCGCTATTTCGGCTGGTGCGCTGACCAACGAGAGACGCGCTACCAGGAGCCGCTCGTCTCAGGTGTGAAATATCCTGCAAAACAATCGGCGGCCCGTTGGCCGCCGAAAATCTGAATTTTTGATAGTGTGATTTCGCCTGAGAGCGTCAGGGCTCTGGTGTTTAGGCGTATTTAAAACCCTTCGGCAGGCCAGCGTCTTGGACGTGCCCGTAGAGGAGCTCGCCCGGAAGACCATCAAGAATTACCGGCCGGGTGCTGATGAGCTTCTCAATATCAACTCCAGTGCGCAGACCCATCGCTTCCAGCATGAACACGAGGTCTTCTGTCACAATATTTCCGGTCGCGCCTGGCGCATAAGGGCAACCACCAAGGCCGGCCTGGGAGGAATCGAACGTCGTCACATCCACCTCGAGAGCGGCAACGACATTCGCCAGCCCTTGTCCTCGGGTGTTGTGAAAGTGACCTCCGCCCGCTTTGTCACCGACCTCGGACTGGAGCCTCCTGAAAAGCCTCTTGACCTGGGCAGGATTGCCGTAGCCGGTCGTATCGGAAAGGCCGATACTGTCTGCCCCGGCCCTAGCCAACATCCCGGCAAGTTCGATGACCCAGTCCTCGGAAACTTGACCCTCCAGCGTGCAACCGAATGCCGTCGATATCCCTACCTCGATCAGCGGGCGGTAGCTGCCGTTGAAAGATTTACGAAGTTCATCTACACGAGCGACGTCTTCTACCGCTTCCTCCACCGTCCTGTTGATGTTGGCCTTGCTGTGCAGTTGCGAGGCTGAAACGGGCATGGTGATCTTTGGCGTTCGGGCATCGAACGCGGCCTGGGCACCACGAAGATTTGGGACCAGGGCGAGAACGCCTAGCCCTGGAATATTGTTCGCAGCGCGTACCAATTCGGCGCAATCTGCCATCTGTGGCAAGAGCTTGGGTGA
The DNA here is from genome assembly GCF_042429745.1 of Neorhizobium puerariae. NCBI lineage: Bacteria > Pseudomonadati > Pseudomonadota > Alphaproteobacteria > Hyphomicrobiales > Rhizobiaceae > Neorhizobium > Neorhizobium puerariae. Next base: position 45,421 of record NZ_JBHMAA010000035.1, read on the forward strand.
AACGAATGATCCCACTTCGATTTCACTAAGTCCCGATGCCGCGAGACCCTCGATCCATCTGATCTTCACCTCAGTTGGCATCTGCCGCTTGATGCTCTGCAGGCCGTCGCGCGGACCGACTTCGCTGACGATTACATCTCTGATAACGCCGCTCAAGGAACCTCTCCCATTTCTCTCTAATAGAATATATTTCTATTAAACGGAAATGGTGGTGGCGTCAAACTGATAACAGCTGCGTATTCCATTCACTCACGCTATTGAAGATGTAACCCGGGATCCAAGCTAGCATCAGGTCTTGATACATCGTAAAACATATGCAATTTCTATCAGGTAGAACATTTGAGGATGAAATGACCCCGCAAAAAGAGCAAAAGGTTGAAGCTGTCGAACGTGCCCTAACGATTCTCAATGCTTTTTCCGATGGCGCCTCTCGGCTGACGCTGAATGAAATAGCGAACGCTACGGGCTTTTATCCAAGTACGATTCTTCGACTGGCGGCGTCCCTCGAACGGTTCGGCTATCTAGTCCGCGAGGAGGATGGTCGCTTCAGGCTCGGTGCGACGCTCTTCCGGCTCGGATCAACATACCAGCGATCGTTTAACCTCGCTGATTACGTGCGGCCTGTCCTGCGCCAGATCGTTGACGCGCTCGAAGAAACAGCAGCCTTCTACGTTCGAGACGGCGAGAAACGCATATGTTTGTTTCGGCATCACGCCAACCGGCTTTTCCGCCACCACCTTGAGGAAGGCGTGGCGTTACCGCTTGACCGTGGGGCGACAGCGCGGGTGCTGGTTGCGTTTTCGGGTGAGCCTGGGCAGTTTTATGAAGATATCCGCGAAAAGGGATACTATATTTCGATGGGCGAGCGCGATCCCGATACGGCCGCGACCGGCGTACCGGTATTCGGTATTGACCAGAAGCTTGTCGGTGCTCTCGGTGTGACGACACACCGTCAGCGATTGACGGCAGAAGCCCAATCCAAGCACATTCAATGCCTCCAAAAGGCGGCGCGAGAACTATCACTACGCCTGGGCGCACGGTTCTAGCCAGAATATCTTGCAGGACCTTACGGCTTCCGTTACTCTTTCTGGCAGAATGTAATTCTCTCTGACAGAAAAATTCGTGAACGGAAGAGCGTTCGATGTTCAAGGGCTTAGCCGTGCTTCTCGTTTTTCAGCTGACGGGCGAGATCATAGCCTTCGGAAGCCATCTTCCCATACCTGGGCCTGTCCTTGGAATGATCCTGCTTATCGTGTGTCTGAGGTTCCGGACGAGCGGCCGGCTTGTCGAAGACATCGAACGGACGTCTTCTGGACTTCTTTCCAATCTTGGCTTGTTCTTCGTTCCGGCCGGCGTGGGAATCATGGCGATGGTGCAAACCGTGCAATCTGAAGGTATTAAAATCGGGTTCATACTGATCGCGTCAACCTTTTTGACACTGATAGTGAGCGTCTGGATATTCATCCAAACGCGAAAAGTGGTTGAGCGGCATAGGGAGACTCAATGAGCTTGCAGGCAGATCTATGGGTTTATTTGTCTGCTTCGCCGCTTCTCTGGCTCACCGTGACAGTTGGTATATGGATATGCGCGGATCACCTTTCCGAACGTCTCCATCGTCATCCGCTTGCAAATCCGGTATTGATTTCAATTGTCGCAGTGGTTCTCCTCTTAAGCGCTCTCGAGGTAGACTATGCCCGCTTCTTCCAGGGTGCTCAGTTCGTCCATTTCGCGCTTGGTCCCGCTACAGTCGCACTCGCCGTGCCGTTCGTGAGACACTGGGATCATGTGCGCGAGCTCTGGCTTCCGATAGTTGTGAGCCTCACATGTGGCTCTCTTTTTGCGGTGATCTCGGTCGTGGCTCTGAGCGAGTTGTTGGGTTTGCCCCGCGATATTCTCATATCATTCATGCCTAAGTCTGCGACCGCCGGTGTGGCGATGGCAGTCTCAAAGGATCTAGGCGGGAATGTCTCGATGACAGCGGTTCTTGTAATTCTGACAGGCATCGTGGGAGCCATCATCGTCGCCCCTTTGATGAATGGTCTAGGAATCAAGGATTATGCCGCCAGGGGTTTCGCACTCGGATTGGCCTCGCATGGAATAGGCACAGCGCGCGCCTACTCGGTGAGCGAACTGGCGGGCGTGTTCGCCAGTGTGGGAATGGCCCTGAATGCCATTGCTACGTCCATGATCGTCCCGCTCCTTGCTGCTCTATTGTTGTAAGTACCATTCAGCCATTGAAATCAGGACCGTAATCAAGTGCCGTAATGGCGCTATGCACTTAGCTGTGATGCGCGACCCTTGCCGAGGTTAACCGGGCTCGAATTCAGTGTAGAGATCCACTTTGTCTGCTGGCGCTAAACGCAGCGCGATCACATGCTGTGTTTCGGCGTGGAATATTGACCCCTCTGGCGGGGTGACCGGCGTCCAATTTTGACCCCCCACCTGTTTCGTCTGACCATCCGTCTTTTGCTGGCGGATGGAGGGGGAGTTGAAGCGAGTGGA
>NZ_JBHMAA010000041.1:0-24511 GCF_042429745.1 Neorhizobium puerariae
CTGTCACGCCGGAGGTCGCGGGTTCGAGCCCCGTCACTCGCGCCATCTCTTCCTCGAATTGACGTTGCCCGGTTATGGGCTGGTCAGCGCCGAAAGGCATCATGCGCGGGTGTAGCTCAGTCGGTTAGAGTGCCGGCCTGTCACGCCGGAGGTCGCGGGTTCGAGCCCCGTCACTCGCGCCATTTGCGTCTTCCCCGTTTCCGCTTTTAAAACGATTTGGCCTGCGGGGTATCCCGCGCGATCCATCCTCCGGTTGCCGTCCAGGCACGGTTGCGGGGAATCGTCCGGGCTGCTTTATTTTGGCGCAGTATGCGCTGTTCAAAAGGCTTGCGCCGGGGCTTCGGCTGCGCTAGTCACGGCTTGTTGCAATGCACGTTCGCTTGGCCCGTGCAGTGAGTTTCAAGTGTCGCTCGACGCTTCAAGGCTAGCTGGGATCGAATACCATGAGTGAACTTCTCACTTCCTATATCCCGATCGCGATTTTCATCGGCATTTCCTTGGTGATCGGCCTCGCACTTCTGATCGCGCCCTTCGCCGTCGCCTACAAGGCGCCCGATTCGGAAAAGCTTTCGGCCTATGAATGCGGCTTCAATGCATTCGATGATGCGCGCATGAAGTTCGACATCCGATTCTATCTGGTTTCGATCCTCTTCATCATTTTCGACCTGGAAGTGGCTTTCCTGTTTCCCTGGGCGGTTTCCTTCGGCGATCTCGGCTGGTTCGGCTTCTGGTCGATGATGGTATTCCTTGGCGTCCTGACGGTCGGTTTCATCTATGAATGGAAGAAAGGAGCGCTGGAATGGGAGTAGTCGACACCGGCAGCACCCTCGTTGCGCCGAAGCCCAAGGGCATTATCGATCCGAATACCGGCAAGCCGATCGGCAGCGACGACGCGTTTTTCGGCGAGATCAACAACGAGCTCGCCGACAAGGGTTTTCTCGTCACCTCCACCGATGAGCTGATCAACTGGGCCCGTACCGGTTCGCTGATGTGGATGACCTTCGGTCTCGCCTGCTGCGCGGTCGAGATGATGCAGCTCTCCATGCCGCGTTACGACGTCGAGCGGTTCGGTTTCGCGCCCCGCGCCTCGCCGCGCCAGTCGGACGTCATGATCGTCGCCGGCACGCTGACCAACAAGATGGCGCCCGCGCTCCGCAAGGTCTACGACCAGATGCCGGAGCCGCGTTACGTCATCTCCATGGGTTCCTGCGCCAATGGCGGCGGCTATTACCATTATTCCTATTCGGTCGTTCGTGGCTGCGACCGTGTCGTGCCGATCGATATCTATGTCCCGGGCTGTCCCCCCACGGCGGAGGCGCTGCTCTACGGCGTGCTTCTGCTGCAGAAGAAGATCCGGCGGACCGGTACGATCGAGCGCTGAGGGCCAAGGGCAAGGGGTTTATAGGACGATAAAATGAGTGAAGCCCTGAACGAGCTTTCGATCTACATCCGCGAAGCGCGCCCCGCTCTCGTGGAGGAGGCGGTATTCGCCCATGGCGAGCTGACGTTGACGACGAGCGGCGAAAACCTGCTGCCGCTCCTGACCTTCCTGCGCGATGACGGACAATGCGGCTTCGTGAGCTTCATCGACATCTGCGGCGTGGACTATCCGTCGCGCGAAAAGCGTTTCGACGTCGTCTACCACCTGCTGTCGCCGCGCCAGAACCTGCGCGTCCGCGTCAAGGTGGCGACGGGTGAGGACGAGCCTGTTCCGTCGGCCTTCGCCGTCTATCCGGGCGCCGACTGGTTCGAGCGCGAAGCCTGGGATATGTACGGCATCCTGTTCACCGGCCACCCGGACCTGCGTCGCATCCTGACGGATTACGGTTTCGAAGGTCATCCGCTGCGCAAGGACTTCCCGACCACCGGTTTCGTCGAGGTTCGCTACGACGACAGCGCCAAGCGTGTCGTCTACGAGCCCGTGGAGTTGCGCCAGGAATTTCGCAATTTCGACTTCCTGTCTCCCTGGGAAGGCACCGATTACGTGCTGCCGGGGGATGAGAAGGCCAAGCAGTGAGTAGTGATTAGTCGGTAGTGAGCAGGCGATCTGAAGTGTCGAGCGGAAAGATCACCTCCTGCCGGGATTTGAAAGTCCGGCAGCTGGCGATCGAAATTTCAGTTGCTTGCTACGAGGTGACCAAGGCCTTCCCGCGGGAAGAGATATATGGGCTAGCGAGTCAGATTCGACGGGCTTCCACATCTGTTCCAGCGAATATCGCTGAAGGTTATGGAAGAGAAAATCGTGGTTCGTTCGTTCAGTTTCTAAGGATCGCGCAAGGCTCGTTAAAGGAATCGGAGACTCATCTAATCATCGGTGAGCGCATTGGATTGATGGCGCCGGATGTTTTGGATGGGTTGCTGAACAAATGCGAAGAGAACGGGAAAATGCTTGGCGCTCTTATCCGCGCGGTTCAGCGAAAGAAATTCGAGGAATAGGTGAGCAATGAAACTACCCACTAATCACTACTCACTATTCACTATCAGCGCGGAGCGCGCCCATGACTGAACACAACGTTCGCAACTTCAACATCAATTTCGGACCGCAGCATCCGGCGGCGCACGGCGTGCTGCGCCTTGTTCTGGAGCTGGACGGCGAAATCGTCGAGCGCGTCGATCCGCATATCGGCCTGCTGCATCGCGGCACCGAGAAGCTGATCGAGACCAAGACCTATCTCCAGGCCGTACCCTATTTCGACCGGCTCGACTACGTCGCGCCGATGAACCAGGAGCATGCCTATGCCCTGGCCGTCGAGAAGCTGCTCGGCATCCAGATCCCGATCCGCGGCCAGCTGATCCGCGTGCTCTATTCGGAAATCGGCCGCATCCTCTCGCATCTCCTGAACGTCACGACCCAGGCCATGGACGTCGGCGCGCTGACGCCGCCGCTCTGGGGTTTCGAGGAGCGCGAGAAGCTGATGGTCTTCTACGAGCGCGCCTGCGGCGCCCGCATGCACGCGGCCTATTTCCGCCCCGGCGGCGTCCATCAGGACCTGCCGCCGGAACTGGTGGAGGACATCGGCAAGTGGTGCGACGAATTCCCGTCGAAACTCGACGATATCGACGATCTGCTCACCGGCAACCGCATCTTCAAGCAGCGCAACGTCGATATCGGCGTCGTGAAGCTGGAGGACGCCTGGGCATGGGGCTTCTCGGGCGTGATGGTGCGCGGCTCGGGCGCGGCCTGGGATCTGCGTCGCTCGCAGCCCTATGAATGCTATTCCGAGCTCGACTTCGATATTCCGATCGGCAAGAACGGCGACTGCTACGACCGTTACCTGATCCGTATGATCGAGATGCGCGAAGCCTGCAAGATCATGAAGCAGTGCGTCAACCGCCTTCTCGGCGACGCCGGGACCGGCCCGTTCTCCTCGACGGACGGCAAGGTCGTACCGCCGAAGCGGGGCGAGATGAAGCGCTCGATGGAAGCGCTGATCCACCACTTCAAGCTCTATACCGAAGGTTATCACGTCCCGGCCGGCGAGGTTTACGCCGCGGTCGAGGCTCCGAAGGGCGAGTTCGGCGTCTTCCTGGTCGCCGACGGTTCCAACAAGCCTTATCGCTGCAAGATTCGCGCTCCGGGTTACGCCCATCTCCAGGCCATGGATTTCCTCTGTCGGGGACACCAGTTGGCGGACATTTCGGCTGTTCTCGGCTCGCTCGATATCGTGTTCGGTGAGGTTGACCGCTGATGATCCGAGGCGCCGTCATTGCTGGCATTCTGCTCACCGGCACGGCTGCGTTCGCGCAGCAGAACCTGCCGGCCGGGCAGTCCGACGTGTCGACGGCGAGCGGCGGATCGAAATCGATGGGCGATCTCCTGTCCGAAGGATATGAGATCAAGGCCTCCGTTCCCAATGGAACAAAGTTCATAGTGTTCATGCAAAAAGACAAGTCTGCCTATGCGTGCGACTTCGTGGCGCTCACGAAGTCGCGGTGTGGCTCCATAAACTGATAAGGCGTGGAAAGAATGTCCGTTCGTCGATTAGCCGAAGACAGGGTGCAGCCGGCAACATTCGCCTTCAACGAGGAGAATGCCGTCTGGGCCGAGGCAACGATCAGGAAATATCCGGAAGGCCGGCAGCAGTCCGCTGTCATTCCGCTGCTCATGCGCGCGCAGGAGCAGGACGGTTGGGTCACCCGTGCGGCGATCGAGCATGTCGCGGACAAGCTGGACATGCCCTATATCCGCGTCCTGGAAGTCGCGACCTTCTACACGCAGTTCCAGCTGAAGCCGGTCGGCACCCGTGCCCACGTCCAGGTCTGCGGCACGACGCCCTGCATGCTGCGTGGCGCCGAGGACCTGATGAAGGTCTGTCAGCACAAGATCCATCACGACCCCTTCGAGCTCAATGCCGACGGCACGCTGTCCTGGGAAGAGGTCGAGTGTCAGGGCGCGTGCGTCAACGCCCCCATGGTCATCATCTTCAAGGATGCCTATGAGGACCTGACGCCGGAGCGCCTCGAGGAGATCATCGACGCGTTCGAAGCCGGCAAGGGCGACGGGATCAGACCCGGCCCGCAGATCGGCCGTCATTTCGCAGCTCCCGAAGGCGGCGCGACGACCCTGCTGGAGGACGTGAAGCCGGTTCGCACCAACCTGGAGCCGCAGCCGGCCGCCGATGCCGCGCCGGTTCCGCCGGCCGACGCCGCCCGCCCCAAGGATACCGCGCCGGAAACCGACCCGAAGCTGAAGACGCCGGCAACCGCGCCCGCTGCCGCCGCAGACAATGTCAAGGCCGCCGAGGCCCAGCCGCTCTCGGGAACCGCCAGGAGCGAAACGGTGGAGCCGGCGGCCGCCAGCCCCGCCGCCGCAAAATCGGAAAAGCCGTCGCTTGACGACAAGAACCGCCCGAAGGGTATCGAGCGCCCGGCCACCCCGGACGACCTGCAGCTGATCTCCGGCGTCGGCCCGAAGATCGAGGCCACGCTCCATGAACTCGGTATCTTCACCTTCGCGCAAGTCGCCGCGTGGAAGAAGGCGGAGCGCGAATGGGTCGACGGATACCTGAATTTCAGGGGCCGCATCGAGCGCGACGACTGGGTCAAGCAGGCCAAGGCGCTCGCCAAGGGCGGCGAGGCCGAATACATTAAAGTCTTCGGCAAGAAGCCGCGGTAAGAGGTGAGACATGCTTAAGGATCAGGATCGCATCTTCACCAATATCTACGGCCTCAAGGACAAGTCCCTGAAAGGCGCGATGAGCCGCGGCCACTGGGACGGCACCGGGGCCATCATCGAAAAGGGCCGGGACTGGATCATCAACGAGATGAAGGCCTCCGGCCTCCGCGGTCGCGGCGGCGCAGGCTTCCCGACCGGTCTCAAATGGTCGTTCATGCCGAAGGAATCCGACGGCCGCCCGCATTACCTCGTGGTCAACGCGGACGAATCCGAGCCCGGCACCTGCAAGGACCGCGAGATCATGCGCCACGATCCGCACACGCTGATCGAGGGCTGCGTCATCGCCGGTTTCGCCATGGGCGCCCACACGGCCTATATCTACGTGCGCGGCGAATACATGCGCGAGCGCGAGGCGCTGCAGGCCGCGATCGACGAGTGCTATGACGCCGGCCTGCTCGGCAGGAACAACAAGAACGGTTGGGATTTCGACGTCTACGTCCATCACGGCGCCGGCGCCTATATCTGCGGCGAGGAGACCGCGCTGCTCGAAAGCCTCGAAGGCAAGAAGGGCCAGCCGCGCCTGAAGCCGCCGTTTCCCGCGAACATGGGCCTCTACGGCTGCCCGACGACCGTCAACAACGTCGAGTCGATCGCGGTCGCGCCGACCATCCTGCGCCGCGGCGCCGGCTGGTTCTCCTCGATCGGCCGGCCGAACAATGTCGGCACCAAGCTCTTCATGGTCTCCGGCCATGTGAACAAGCCCTGCACGGTCGAGGAAGCCATGGGCATCCCGTTCCGCGAACTGATCGAAAAGCATGCGGGCGGCATCCGCGGCGGCTGGGACAACCTGCTGGCGGTCATCCCCGGCGGCGCGTCCTGCCCGGTCATCAGGGGCGAGGACATGGACGACGCGATCATGGACTTCGACGGCATGCGCGACAAGAAGTCGTCGTTTGGCACCGCGGCGGTCATCGTCATGGACAAGTCGACCGATATCATCAAGGCGATCGCGCGCCTTTCGGCCTTCTTCAAGCACGAAAGCTGCGGCCAGTGCACGCCGTGCCGCGAAGGCACCGGCTGGATGTGGCGCGTCATGGAACGCATGGTGAAGGGCAACGCGCAGAAGCGCGAGATCGACATGCTCTTCCAGGTTTCCAAGCAGATCGAAGGCCACACCATCTGTGCGCTGGGCGATGCGGCCGCATGGCCGGTTCAGGGTCTCATCCGCAATTTCCGTGCGGAGATCGAGGCGCGCATCGACCAGTATACCTACAATGCTTTGGACCATGGCGCCGTCATGGAAGCTGCGGAGTAAGGACTTTGGCTAAGACGGGCAAGGATCGGGATCAGGAGACGGCGGATCGTCCGGCGCGCGATGCTGCGCGCCTGCCCGATCTTGCCGAGGCTTTGACGCTCAATCCGTTGCTGGCGCACCCGGCCGCCGCCATGGCGGCGGCGACGGCGATCGGTTTCGGCCTCGCCAACCAGATGGCGGGCGTCTTCTTCGGCGCGCTGCAGGGCATGATGGAGGCGGCGAACCATCAGAAGGCCGCGGAAGAGGCCGAAGTCGCGGCCCCGGCCGAAAGGCCGGCCGTCACCGAGTCGACTGTCGCTGGGCCGGCTGCTGCCGGACCGGTTGCCGCAGCCGTTGAGCCGCCGCCCGTCGCGGCAAGGCCCGTGCCTGCCGCCAAACCCAAGTCAAGGCCTGTTCGCAAGGCGGCTGCATCTGCCGCTCCGGCGGCAAGGAAACCTGCGTCCGGGGTAACCCCCGTGGAAGCCCCCTCCGGCAACGCCGGGGCAGCGCCGAAAGCTGCCTCCAAGGCTCCGCCGAAGACCAAAGTTCCGGTGAAGGCCAAGGCTCCGGCGAGACCGAGGACGGCCGCCAGGGCTTCCGCCGCTGCAGAGACCGGCGACCTGAAGCGGATCTCGGGCATCGGGCCGAAGCTGGAAGCGGTCCTGAAGGGCATGGGCGTGACCAGTCTTGCCCAGGTGGCCGCCTGGTCGGACGCCGAGATCGCCCGCTTCGACAAGGAATTGGGTTTCGAAGGGCGCATCGGGCGGGACGATTGGGTCGGCCAGGCGAAGGCCCTGTTGAAATAAAAGAATATGTCCCGGGCCTTCGTGCTCAAGGGATTGAACTGAGGACGTAAGTGATACGATGGCAAAGCTGAAGGTAGACGGCAAGGAGATCGAGGTCCCGGATCATTTCACGCTGCTCCAGGCGTGTGAGGAAGCCGGCGCCGAGGTTCCGCGCTTTTGTTTCCACGAACGTCTTTCGGTCGCGGGCAATTGCCGCATGTGCCTGATCGAGGTGAAGGGCGGCCCGCCGAAGCCGGCGGCGTCCTGCGCCATGGGCGTGCGCGATATCCGCGGCGGCCCGAACGGCGAACTGCCGGAAGTCTTCACCAACACGCCGATGGTCAAGAAGGCCCGCGAAGGCGTGATGGAATTCCTGCTGATCAACCACCCGCTGGATTGCCCGATCTGCGACCAGGGTGGCGAGTGCGACCTGCAGGACCAGGCCATGGCCTTCGGCATCGACAGTTCGCGCTACACCGAAAACAAGCGCGCCGTCGAAGACAAGTATATCGGCCCGCTGGTGAAGACGGTGATGAACCGCTGCATCCACTGCACGCGCTGCGTCCGCTTCACCACCGAAGTCGGCGGCATTTCCGAACTCGGCCTGATCGGCCGCGGCGAGGATGCCGAGATCACCACCTATCTCGAACAGGCCATGACCTCCGAGCTGCAGGGCAACGTCATCGACCTTTGCCCGGTCGGCGCGCTGACCTCGCGGCCCTTCGCCTTCACCGCCCGTCCGTGGGAATTGAACAAGACCGAATCGATCGACGTCATGGACGCCGTCGGTTCGGCGATCCGCGTCGACACCCGCGGCCGCGAAGTGATGCGTATCATGCCGCGCGTCAACGAAGAGGTGAACGAGGAGTGGATATCCGACAAGACCCGCTTCATCTGGGACGGCCTGAAGACCCAGCGTCTCGATCGCCCGTATGTCCGCAAGGGCGGACGCCTCCAGGCCGCCTCCTGGGGTGAGGCCTTCGGTGTCATCAGGTCTGCGGTCGCCGCGACGTCCGGCGACAGGATCGGCGCGATCGCCGGCGATCTTGCCTCGGTCGAGGAAATGTACGCGCTGAAGGAGCTGATCCGCTCGCTGGGCTCGGAGAACCTCGACTGTCGGCAGGACGGGACGGCGCTCGATCCGTCGCTCGGTCGCGCAAGCTACCTCTTCAACCCGACCATCGAGGGCATCGAGCAGGCCGGTGCGCTGCTTCTCGTCGGCGCCAACCCGCGCCTCGAAGCGGCCGTCCTCAATGCCCGCATCCGCAAGCGCTTTCGCCGCGGCAATTTCCCGATCGGCGTGATCGGCGAAGCCGGCGAGCTGCGCTACGCCTACGATTATCTCGGTGCCGGCCCGGAAACGCTTTCCGATCTCGCATCCGGAGCCAACGGCTTCGTCGACAAGCTGCGCAACGCCAAGAACCCGATGATATTAGTAGGGCAGGGGGCTCTTTCCCGCCCGGATGGCGCCGCCGTTCTCGCCGCCGCCGCCCGGCTTGCAGGCTCCGTCGGCGCGCTGACGGAAGAATGGAACGGCTTTGCGGTCCTCCACACCGCGGCGTCCCGCGTCGGCGGCCTCGACCTCGGCTTCGTGCCGGGTGCGAACGGCGCCGATGCCGCGGCCCAGCTCGCCGGCATGGACGTCCTCTTCCTGCTCGGCGCCGATGAGCTCGACTTCTCGAAGAAGGGCGCGAAGTTCACCGTCTATATCGGCAGCCATGGCGATGCCGGCGCGCACAATGCGGATGTCATCCTGCCGGGCGCGACCTATACGGAAAAGTCGGGCACCTGGGTCAACACCGAAGGCCGTGTCCAGATGGGCAACCGCGCCGGCTTCGCGCCGGGCGAGGCGCGCGAGGACTGGGCGATCCTGCGCGCGCTTTCCGATGTGCTCGGACGCAAGCTGCCCTTCGATTCGCTCGGTGCGCTGCGCGCGAAACTCTACGAGGCCTATCCGCATTTCGCCGCCGTCGACGAGATCGCGGCCGGCTCCGTCAGCGAAATTGCCGCACTCGGCCAAAAAGCGGGTGAGATGTCGAAGTCGGGGTTTGCGTCGCCGATCAAAGACTTCTATTTGACGAACCCGATCGCTCGCGCTTCGGCCGTCATGGCCGAATGCTCGGCATTGGCCCGCAACAATTTCCAGGCTGCGGCGGAGTAATTTGAACATGGATTCGTTCTTCTCGATCTACGTCTGGCCGGCGATCGTCATGGTCGCGCAGTCTCTGCTGCTCCTGGTCTGCCTGCTCGTTTTCATCGCCTATATCCTGCTCGCCGACCGCAAGATCTGGGCGGCCGTGCAGCTTCGCCGCGGGCCGAACGTCGTCGGTCCCTTCGGTCTCTTCCAGTCCTTCGCCGACTTGCTGAAGTTCGTCTTCAAGGAGCCGATCATCCCGGCCGGCGCCAACAAGGGCGTCTTCCTGCTCGCTCCGCTCGTCGCGGTCACGCTGGCGCTTGCCACCTGGGCGGTGATCCCGCTCGCGGATGGCTGGGTCATCGCCAACATCAATGTCGGCATCCTTTACGTCTTCGCGATCTCCTCGCTGGAGGTCTACGGCATCATCATGGGCGGCTGGGCTTCGAACTCGAAGTACCCGTTCCTCGGCGCGCTTCGCTCGGCGGCGCAGATGGTGTCCTACGAAGTCTCGATCGGCTTCGTCATCGTCACGGTTCTGCTCTGCGTCGGCTCCCTGAACCTGACCGACATCGTCAATGCGCAGCATGATGGCCTCGGCACCATGCTCGGCCTGCCGGCCTCCTTCCTCGACTGGCACTGGCTGGCGCTCTTCCCGATGTTCGTCGTCTTCTTCATCTCGGCGCTCGCGGAAACCAACCGTCCCCCCTTCGACCTTCCGGAAGCGGAGTCGGAACTCGTTGCCGGCTTCATGGTCGAATACGGCTCGACCCCTTACATGATGTTCATGCTCGGCGAATACGCGGCGATCTGCCTGATGTGCGCGCTGACGACCATCCTGTTCCTCGGCGGTTGGCTGCCGCCGGTCGATATCGCGATCCTCAACTGGGTGCCGGGCATCATCTGGTTCGTGCTGAAGGCGTCGCTCGTCTTCTTCATGTTCGCCATGGTGAAGGCCTTCGTGCCGCGCTACCGCTACGACCAGCTCATGCGTCTCGGCTGGAAGGTCTTCCTTCCGATCTCGCTCGCCATGGTCGTCATTACCGCATTCGTGCTGAAGCTGACGGGATGGGCATGAACATGAAGATGACCGTCCAAGCTTTTGGCATCATTGGAGAATAACGATGGCAAGTTTCGGCCAGGCCATTAATTCCCTGTTCCTGAAGGAGTTCGTCGGCGCCTTCTTCCTGTCGATGCGCTACTTCTTCAAGCAGAAGGCCACCATCAACTATCCGTTCGAGAAGGGGCCGGTTTCCCCGCGTTTCCGCGGCGAGCATGCGCTGCGCCGGTATCCGAACGGGGAGGAGCGCTGCATCGCCTGCAAGCTGTGCGAGGCGATCTGTCCTGCCCAGGCGATCACCATCGAGGCCGGCCCGCGCCGCAACGACGGCACCCGTCGCACGGTGCGTTACGACATCGACATGGTGAAGTGCATCTATTGCGGCTTCTGCCAGGAGGCCTGCCCGGTCGACGCGATCGTCGAGGGGCCGAACTTCGAGTTTTCGACCGAGACGCGCGAAGAACTCTACTTCGACAAGGCGCGGCTTCTCGAGAATGGCGACCGCTGGGAGCGGGAGATCGCCCGCAATATCGCTCTGGATGCGCCCTACCGCTAAAGGCGGGACGCATCTTCCCGCCGCCGCCCGATCAGCGGGCAAGGCGCGGGTGACATCTTGATGGAATGCCCGGTGCTCGATCGACGACGCCGGGTTTCGACGGGAAGGGGCGTCCGCCCCGTTTCCGGTGAGGGACGAAAAGGCACCACGATGGGTCTGCAGGCTATCTTCTTCTATCTCTTCGCGTTCGTCGCGGTGGCGTCGGCGTTCATGGTCATCTCGGCCAGGAACCCGGTTCACTCGGTGCTCTTCCTCATCCTGGTCTTCTTCAACGCCGCGGGCCTCTTCCTGCTGACCGGCGCCGAGTTCCTGGCGATGATCCTTTTGGTCGTCTATATCGGCGCGGTCGCGGTCCTCTTCCTCTTCGTCGTCATGATGCTCGACATCGACTTTGCGGAACTGCGCTCCGGCGTGCTGCAATATGCCCCGGTCGGCATTCTGATCGGCTTGATCGTGGCGGCCGAACTCATCGTCGTCATCGGCGGCAGCGTGCTGACGCCGGATGCGGCCAAGGCCGTCACCATGCCGATCCCGAACCCGGCGGAACGCACCAACACGGCCGCGCTCGGCGACGTGCTTTATACGAATTACGTCTACTTCTTCCAGATCGCCGGCCTGGTTCTGCTGGTTGCGATGATCGGCGCCATCGTCCTGACGCTGCGTCACCGCCAGCATATCAAGCGCCAGGATATTCCAAGGCAGGTGGGCCGCACGCCCGCGACCGCCGTCGAGGTGGTCAAGGTCAAGCCGGGTCAGGGCGTCTGAGGCGGAACAAGGAACAGGCAAATGGAAATCGGACTTTCCCATTATCTCACGGTCAGCGCCATCCTCTTCATCCTCGGCGTTTTCGGCATCTTCCTGAACCGCAAGAACGTCATCATCATCCTGATGTCGGTCGAGCTCATCCTGCTTTCGGTCAACCTCAACATGGTGGCCTTCTCCTCCTTCCTGAACGACATCGTCGGCCAGGTCTTCGCGTTGTTCATTCTGACCGTCGCGGCCGCGGAGGCCGCCATCGGTCTTGCAATTCTCGTCGTCTTCTACCGCAACCGCGGTTCGATCGCCGTCGAAGACGTCAATATGATGAAGGGCTGATCGGGTCATGATCTACAAGGCAATCGTCTTCCTTCCCCTGATCGGCTTCCTGATCGCAGGCCTGTTCGGCCGCCAGATCGGCGCCAAGGCCTCCGAATACGTCACCAGCGGCCTGATGATCGTCGCGGCCGTGCTTTCCTGGATCGTCTTCTTCAACGTGGCGCTCGCCCATGGCGAGGCCGGGGAAGTCATCAAGGTTCCGGTGATGCGCTGGATTCAGTCCGGCGGCATCGATGTCGAATGGGCTTTCCGGATCGACACGCTGACGGCGGTCATGTTCGTGGTCGTCAACACGGTCTCCTCGCTCGTGCATGTCTATTCGATCAGCTACATGCACCATGACCCGCACCGGCCGCGCTTCTTCGCCTATCTGTCGCTCTTCACCTTCGCGATGCTGATGCTGATCACGTCGGACAACCTCGCCCAGATGTTCTTCGGCTGGGAAGGCGTGGGCCTGGCGTCCTATCTGCTCATCGGCTTCTGGTACAAGAAGCCGTCCGCGTCGGCTGCCGCGATGAAGGCCTTCATCGTCAACCGCGTCGGCGACTTCGGCTTCATCCTCGGCATTGCCGGCGTGTTCGTGCTCTTCGGTTCGATCAGCCTGGAGACGATCTTCGCCGCCGCCGCCACCTACCTGCCGGCCGAGAATGCGCCGGAGGCGACGCAGGTCATCGTCAACTTCTTCGGCATGCAGCTCGACAAGGCGCATGCGCTGACGGTCGTCTGCCTGCTGCTCTTCATGGGCGCGATGGGCAAGTCGGCGCAGTTCCTGCTGCACACCTGGTTGCCGGACGCCATGGAAGGCCCGACCCCGGTCTCCGCGCTCATCCATGCCGCGACCATGGTCACCGCCGGCGTCTTCCTCGTCGCCCGCATGTCGCCGCTGTTCGAACTGTCGCACGATGCGCTGCTGGTCGTGACCATCATCGGCGCGATCACCGCCTTCTTCGCGGCGACCGTCGGCCTCGTGCAGAACGACATCAAGCGCGTCATCGCCTATTCCACCTGCTCGCAGCTCGGCTACATGTTCGTGGCGCTGGGGCTGGGAGCCTATGGCGCGGCGATCTTCCACCTCTTCACGCACGCCTTCTTCAAGGCGCTCCTGTTCCTCGGCGCCGGCTCGGTCATCCACGCCGTCGACGGCGAGCAGGACATGCGCTACATGGGCGGCCTCAGGAAGCACATTCCGGTCACCTTCTGGATGATGACGATCGGCACGCTGGCGCTGACCGGCGTCGGCATTCCCGGCACCATGCTCGGCTTCGCCGGCTTCTTCTCCAAGGACGTGATCATCGAAAGCGCGTTCGCGTCGCATTCCCCGGCCGCCGGTTTCGCCTTCACGCTGCTGGTCATCGCGGCCCTGTTCACGAGCTTCTATTCGTGGCGCCTCGCCTTCCTCACCTTCTTCGGGGAGCCGCGCGCCAGCCACGAGGTCATGCACCATGTGCATGAATCCCCGAGCGTGATGCTGGTGCCGCTCTATATCCTGGGCATCGGCGCGGTTCTCGCCGGCGTGCTTTTCGAAGGTTATTTCTTCGGCCACGAATATGCCGAGTTCTGGAAGGGCGCGATCTTTACCCTGCCGGAAAACGAGATCCTCGAAGAGTTCCATCACGTCCCGGCGCTCGTCAAATGGAGCCCGTTCATCGCCATGGCGGTGGGCTTCGTCACGGCCTGGTATTTCTACATCAAGTCGCCGTCGACGCCGCGCCGTCTCGCCGCATCCCAGAGGGTTCTCTACGAGTTCCTGCTCAACAAGTGGTATTTCGACGAGATTTACGACTTCATCTTCGTCCGTTCCGCCAAGGCGCTTGGCCGGTTCCTGTGGAAGAAGGGTGATATCGGCGTCATCGATACCTACGGCCCGAACGGCGTTGCAGCCCGTGTGGTCGACGTCACCAACCGGGTGGTCAAGCTGCAGTCCGGTTATCTCTATCACTATGCGTTCGCGATGCTGATCGGCATCGCCGCCCTCGTCACCTGGATGATGCTCGGGAGCTCAATCTAATGACCGACTGGCCAATTCTCTCGACGGTCACCTTCCTGCCGCTGGTCGGCGTCCTCCTCCTGCTGCTGACGCGGGAGGACGGCCCCTTCGGCCGCCGCAACATCCTGAACATCTCGCTCTTCACGACGATCGTCACGTTCATCGTGTCGCTGTTCGTCTGGATCGGTTTCGACAATTCGAACCCGGGCTTCCAGATGGTCGAGAAGCATGCCTGGCTCGGCTTCGGCATTTCCTACCACCTCGGCGTCGACGGCATCTCCATGCTGTTCGTCATCCTGACGACGTTCCTGATGCCGTTCTGCGTGCTGGCAAGCTGGGATTCGGTGGAGAAGCGCCTCAAAGAATACATGATCGCCTTCCTGCTTCTGGAAGTGGTCATGGTCGGCGTCTTCGTGGCGCTCGACGTCGTCCTCTTCTACGTCTTCTTCGAGGCGACCCTCATTCCGATGTTCGTCATCATCGGCGTGTGGGGCGGCAAGGACCGCGTCTATGCCTCCTACAAGTTCTTCCTCTATACGCTGCTCGGCTCGGTGCTGATGATGCTCGCCATCGCGGCGATCTACTGGCAGGCCGGCACGACCGACATCACGGAACTGCTGAAATACAGCTTCCCGCGCGGCCTGCAGACCTGGCTCTGGCTTGCCTGCTTCGCGGCGTTCGCGGTCAAGATGCCGATGTGGCCGGTGCATACCTGGCTGCCGGATGCGCACGTCCAGGCTCCGACCGCAGGCTCGGTCATCCTGGCCGGCGTCATGTTGAAGCTCGGCGGCTACGGCTTCGTGCGCTTCTCGCTCGCCATGTTCCCGCTGGCGTCGGATTATTTCGCGCCCTTCGTCTTCACGCTGTCGGTGCTTGCGATCATCTACACCTCGCTGGTGGCGATGATGCAGGAGGACATCAAGAAGCTGATCGCCTATTCGTCCGTCGCCCACATGGGTTACGTGACCATGGGCATCTTCGCGGCGAATGTGCAGGGCGTGCAGGGTGCTCTCTTCCAGATGCTGTCGCACGGCATCGTCTCCGGCGCGCTCTTCCTCTGCGTCGGCGTGGTCTATGACCGGCTGCATACCCGCGATATCGCGGCCTATGGCGGCCTCGTCAACAACATGCCGAAATATGCCGTCGCCTTCATGATCTTCACCATGGCGAATGTCGGCCTGCCGGGCACGTCCGGCTTCATCGGCGAGTTCCTGACGATCATCGGCGTCTTCAGGGTGAATACCTGGGTGGCCCTTTTCGCCGCGACCGGCGTCATCCTGTCGGCATCCTATGCCCTCTGGCTCTATCGCCGGGTGATCTTCGGCCCGCTGGAAAAGGAAAGCCTGAAGGCGCTCCTCGATCTTTCGGCGCGCGAGAAGCTCATCCTTTATCCGCTGATCGCGCTCACCATCTTCTACGGCTTCTATCCGGCTCCGGTCTTCGATGCGACGGCGGCCTCGGTAGACCAGCTGGTGAACAATTATTCCGCAGCCCTGCAGGCGGCGAAAGACCTGGCACTGAACGTGCACTGAGACGGGACACGACTGGACATGACCGCTGAACTACTTTCCCTCAGCCTGCAGCTCTCCATGCCGGAGATCATTCTGGCCGTGGGGGCGCTCGCCCTCCTGATGATCGGCGTCTTCTCGGGCGACAAGTCCGCGCCGCTGGTGACGGGCCTCGCCGTGGCGCTGCTTGCCGTCGCCGGCCTGTGGCTCGTCTTCATGCCGGGCGAGGGCGAGGCCTATGGCGGCGCCTTCATGCTCGATCCGTTCGCGCGCTTCATGAAGGTTCTCGCCCTGGTCGGCTCGATCGTGGCGACGGTCATGTCGTTCGGCAGCGGCCGGTCCGATCATCTCGATCGTTTCGAGTTCCCGGTCCTGCTGGTGCTCTCCACCCTCGGCATGCTGCTCCTGATCTCGGCGAACGACCTGATCGCGTTCTATCTCGCGCTCGAATTGATGTCGCTGGCGCTCTATGTCGTCGCCGCCTTCAACCGCGACAGCGTGCGCTCCACGGAAGCGGGCTTGAAGTATTTCGTCCTCGGCGCTCTCTCCTCGGGCATGATGCTCTACGGCATGTCGCTGGTCTACGGTTTCACCGGCAATACCGGCTTCGACGATATCGCGAGGGTCCTGTCCTCCGAGACGCGGCACATGGGCCTCGTCTTCGGCATGGTCTTCGTGCTTGCCGGCGCCTGCTTCAAGATTTCGGCCGTGCCGTTCCACATGTGGACGCCGGACGTCTATGAAGGCGCGCCGACCCCCGTCACCGCCTTCTTCGCCGCCGGCCCGAAGGTCGCCGCAATGGCGATCCTGGTGCGCATCGTGTCCGACGCCTTCCTGCCGATCGTCGCCGACTGGCGCCAGATCATCGTCTTCGTGTCGATCGCGTCCATGCTGCTCGGCTCGTTCGCCGCGATCGGCCAGCGCAACATCAAGCGCCTGATGGCCTATTCCTCGATCGGCCACATGGGCTTCGCGCTCGTCGGCCTTGCCGCGGGCACCGAGACCGGCGTTTCCGGCGTGATCCTCTACATGACGATCTACATGGTCATGACGCTCGGCACCTTTGCCTGCATCATGGCGATGCGCCGCAATGACGGCGTCAATGTCGAGAATGTCGACGATCTTGCCGGCCTGTCCTCGACCAAGCCGTTCATGGCGGTGGTGCTGACGGCGCTGATGTTCTCCATGGCCGGCATCCCGCCGCTGGCCGGTTTCTTCGCCAAGTATTTCGTCTTCGTGGCGGCGATCGAAGCCAAGCTCTATGCCCTGGCGATCATCGGCGTGCTGTCTTCGGTCGTCGGCGCCTACTATTATCTGCGCCTCGTCAAGCTGATGTGGTTCGATGAAGCCAAGGGTGAGTTCGCCCGTATTTCCGGCGAACTGCGCATCGTCTTCGGCCTCTCCGGTCTCTTCGTCACGGCCTACGTCCTTTTCGGCGGGCCGATCGGCACAGCGGCGAACGCCGCCGCAAAGTCCTTCTTCTGAGGATGTCTGGAGGAACCGGCCGCTTCTCGCTCGATGCGTTTCGCCATGAGGCGTTGAGCGAGGTGGGGTCCACCAACAGCGAATGTCTCGCCCGCGCTCGCGCGGGCGATTCCGGTTTGTTGTGGATCACGGCGGGGCGCCAGATCGCCGGCCGCGGCCGGCGGGGAAGGGCCTGGACGTCCGAACCCGGTAATTTGTATGCCTCGCTGCTGCTGATCAACCCGGCGGAGCCTCAGCGTGTCGCCTCGCTGCCGCTGGCGGTCGCGGTTGCCGTGCATGCAGCGGTAAGGGCTGTCCTGCCGCCCGGCGGGGAGCCGCTCGAAGTCAAATGGCCGAACGATATCCTGATCGGCCGCAGGAAGACCTGCGGCATCCTTCTGGAAGGCGAGGGGTTGCCGGACGGTCGCCGCGCCGTGGTCGTCGGCATCGGCATCAATATCCGCCATATGCCCGATAACGCGCCTTACGGCGTCACGCGCCTTGCCGATCATGGCGCCGGCGTCTCGCCGGAAGAGCTTTTCGCGCATCTTTACAAGGAGATGGCGATTGTTCTGGATGCCTGGGACGAGGGACGTGGCACGGCGGAGATCAGCCGGCGCTGGCGGGATGTGGCCTGCGGCATCGGAGAAAAAATCACCGTGAACCTGTCCGACCGCTCGCTTGTTGGAACATTCGCAGGTATCGATGACAGAGGATTTTTGATGCTCGACACCGGAGAGCGCGCGCCGATGCCGATCGCCGCCGGTGATGTATTTTTTGAAAGAACGGAATAAGAGAAGAAATGGCAAAACAGGAAGAACTGGTGTTTCTGCCGCTGGGCGGCGTGGGCGAGATCGGCATGAACCTCGCCCTCTACGGCTATGGAACGCCGGAGAAGCGCCAGTGGATCATGGTCGATTGCGGCGTCACCTTTCCGGGGCCGGAACTGCCGGGCGTCGACCTCGTCCTGCCGGATATCGGCTTTCTTGCGAACCAGCGCCAGAACCTCAAGGCCATCATCATCACCCATGCGCATGAGGATCATTACGGCGCCTTGAACGATCTCTGGCCGGGCCTCAACGTGCCCGTCTATGCATCGCCGTTCACCGCCGGCATGCTGGAGGCGAAGCGCGACTACGAGGGGTCCCGCGCCGATATTCCGGTCACGATCTTCAAGGCCGGCGACCGCATCACCATAGGCCCGTTCCAGGTCGAGGCGGTTGGCGTCAACCATTCCATCCCGGAGCCGATGTCGCTGGTCATCCGCACGCCGCTCGGCAATGTCGTGCACACCGGCGACTGGAAGATCGATCATGCGCCGTCGCTCGGCCCCCTGACCGACGAGGAGCGTTTCCGCAAGCTCGGAGACGAGGGCGTGCTGGCGCTGATGTGCGATTCGACCAATGCCATGCGCGACGGCGTTTCGCCCTCCGAGGAGGAGGTGTCCGAGGGGCTGCGCAAGATCATCGAGGGCGCCGAGGGCAGGGTGGCGATCACCACCTTCTCCTCCAATGTCGGCCGCATCCGTTCCGTGGCCCAGGCGGCCGAGGCCGCCGGACGCGAAGTGCTGCTGCTCGGCAGTTCGCTCAAGCGCGTCGTCAACGTCGCCCGCGACATCGGCCTCATGGAAGGGCTCAAGCCTTTCATCGCCGAGGACGAATACGGCTACATCCCGCGCGACAAGATCGTCGTCGTCCTCACCGGCAGCCAGGGCGAGCCGCGCGCGGCACTTGCCAAGATCGCCCGCGACGAGATGCGCAACGTGGCGCTGGCGTCCGGCGACACGGTGGTCTTTTCCTCGCGCACCATTCCGGGCAACGAGAAGGCCATCCTCGAAATCAAGAACGGGCTGATCGAGCAGGGCATCCATGTCGTGACCGACAGCGACGCGCTGGTCCATGTCTCGGGCCACCCGCGCCGCAACGAACTCCTGAAGATGTACGAGTGGACGCGGCCCCAGATCCTCGTCCCGGTGCATGGCGAGGCGGCGCACCTGACGGCGCAGGCCGAGCTTGCCGCTTCTGCCGGCATCGGGACGATCCCGCGTGTGAGAAACGGCGATGTGCTGCGGCTGGCGCCGGGGCCGGCGGAGGTGATCGACGAGGCGTCGCACGGCCGTCTCTTCAAGGACGGCAAGCTGATCGGCGACTACGACGAAATGGGAATTGGCGACCGCCGCAAGCTCGCCTTTGTCGGTCATGTCTCGGTCAACGTCCTGCTCGACAATCGCTACGATTTCCTGACCGACCCCGATCTCGTCGCTTTCGGCCTGCCGGAATTCGACGACGAGGGGGAGGCCATGGAGGATACGCTGTATGACGCGGTGCTGGGCGCGGTGGAAAGCATTCCGCGCGCGCGCCGCAAGGATCTCGACATGGTCCGCGAGGCCGTTCGCCGGGCGGTGCGGGCCGCCGCCAACGAGGCCTGGGGCAAGAAGCCGGTGGTGACGGTTTTCGTGACGAGGCTCTGAGGAGCGTTGCGCTCCTTCGGCCTCCATTGCGATTTCCGGCCGCTGGACACCAGATGAGGAGGAGAACACATGCTCGGACGCGTCAATCACATTGCCATCGCGGTTCCTGATCTCGCCGCCGCCACGGCGACCTATCGGGACATGCTGGGCGCCCGTGTCTCGCAGGCCCAGGCGCTGCCGGAACATGGCGTGACGGTTGTTTTCGTGGAGCTTCCCAACACCAAGGTGGAACTGCTCGAACCGCTCGGCTCCGCATCCCCGATCGCCGCCTTCCTGGAGAAGAACCCGTCCGGCGGCATGCATCACATCTGCTACGAGGTGGAGGACATCATCGCCGCCCGCGACCGGTTGAAGGCAGGCGGCGCCCGCGTGCTCGGCGACGGCAATCCGAAGACCGGCGCCCATGGCAAGCCGGTCCTTTTCCTGCATCCCAAGGATTTCAACGGCACGCTGGTCGAGCTGGAACAGGTTTGAGGGTGCGGCATCGCGTCCCGGAGCCTTTGTTTGAGCTTCGCCCGCTTTCGGCCTATAAGGCCGCTCTCTGAACGGAAACCGGAATCCGCCCAATGTCGCTTCTGACGGTCGCCGCCATCTATTTCATCATCTGGTGGACCGTGCTCTTCATCGTCCTGCCGCTCGGCTATCGCAGCCAGCAGGAGGATGGCGAGGTGGCCGCCGGCACGGTGGAAAGCGCGCCCGCGAAATTCCGCGGCGGCCGTGTCGTGCTTCTGACGACCGTGATCTCCGCCGTGCTCTATGCGGCCTATCACCTGGCCTCGACCTGGCTCGGTTTCGGCATCGGCGATATTCCCGTCATCATTCCGAGTTTCGAATAGGACAGGAAAACACGGGAACCTGTCATCTTCCTGTCATGCGCGGCGGGCATAGGGGAGGCGTCCGGATCGTGCCGGCAGGGATGTCACGCTTTCGAAAAAGCAAAAAAAAACAAGGCGGTTAAGCCTTGTTTCTAGTTTCGCGTGATCCTTAACCGTTGCCGGGGCAGCGAACAAGCGCGCCTAAGATCTGATCCTCCCAAGACTTGACCGCGAAATGGCAAGAATTTGAACTCCTTGCCTCTTTTGTGAGCTGAACCTAGCCCAAAGGTTGGGCTTTGTCACTCAATTTTTTTGTATTTTTAACACAGTGGGATAAAATTTTTCAGTTGACAAAAAAGTCGCACGTTTGCCACGAAATCCCCATTTTTTACCGATCTGAGGATGTCCGGCGCTGAATCGTCGAGCTTGCGCGATTCCTGCGGGGGCGGGTTCCCTTGGAAGCCCGGAACGGCTATGTAGCCTCGCAATCTTGTTCAAGAAATCGCCGATTCCCGATGCAGGGATAGGCCCGGCAACCCTCGGAAATTTCGATGCGCCTCTCCCGTTATTTCATGCCCATCCTGAAGGAAAACCCCAAGGAAGCGGAAATCGTGTCCCACCGGCTGATGCTGCGCGCGGGCATGATCCGCCAGCAGAGCCAGGGCATCTATTCCTGGCTGCCGCTCGGCAAGCGGGTCCTCGACAAGGTCAACGCCATCATCCGCGAGGAGCAGAACCGCTCCGGCGCCATCGAGCTTCTGATGCCGACGCTGCAGTCCGCCGAGCTCTGGCAGGAGAGCGGGCGTTATGACGCCTACGGCAAGGAAATGCTGCGCATCAAGGACCGGCAGGACCGGCCCATGCTCTACGGACCCACCAACGAGGAGATGGTGACCGACATCTTCCGGTCCTACGTCAAGTCCTACAAGAACCTGCCGCTCAATCTCTATCACATCCAGCTGAAGTTCCGCGACGAGATCCGCCCGCGTTTCGGCACCATGCGCTCGCGCGAATTCCTGATGAAGGACGCCTATTCCTTCGATCTCACCAAGGAAGGGGCCGAGCACGCCTATCGCAAGATGTTCACGGCCTATCTGCGCACCTTCTCGCGCATGGGCCTGCGCGCCATCCCGATGCGCGCCGATACCGGCCCGATCGGCGGCAACCTTTCCCACGAGTTCATCATCCTCGCCGAGACCGGCGAGTCGGAAGTCTTTTCCCACAAGGATTTCGTCGATTTCGAAATCCCCGGCACCGACACCAATTTCGACGACGTCGAGGCGCTGAAGGCGATCTTCGACAAGTGGACGTCCGTCTATGCGGCGACGTCGGAAATGCATGACGAGGCCGCCTTCGACGCCATTCCCGAGGCGGACCGCCTGTCCGCCCGCGGCATCGAGGTCGGTCACATCTTCTATTTCGGCACCAAATATTCGGAGCCGATGGGCGCCAGGGTGCAGGGGCCGGACGGCAAGGAACACCTTGTCCACATGGGTTCCTACGGCATCGGCCCGACCCGCCTTGTTCCCGCCATCATCGAGGCATCGCATGACGAGAACGGAATCATCTGGCCGGCGTCCGTCGCGCCCTTCGATGTCGTGGTGATCAACATGAAGCCCGGCGACGAGGCCTGCGACCGCATCTGCGAGACCCTCTATGGCGGGCTTTCGACGGTCGGCAAGGACGTGCTCTACGACGATACGGACGAGCGCGCCGGCACCAAGTTTGCGACCGCCGACCTGATCGGCGTGCCGTTCCAGGTGATCGTCGGCCCCCGCTCCGCCGCTTCCGGCGAAGTGGAGGTCAAGGACCGCAAGACCGGCGAGCGCGAGACGCTCGCCGTCGAGGCGGCGATGAACAGGCTTGCCGGCCGATAAGCCGGGCAGGGCCCGGGTGAGGAACAAGGCGGAACTCCCGCCGGCAGGTTGAGGAAACGGCATGGCGAGTGTCGCTGCGAATGGTGAAGCGGATAAGGCGGGACATGCGCCTTCTGCCGGCCCCTTTTCGGCTTTCGAACGCATGGTCGCCTGGCGTTACCTGCGCTCGCGCCGCCGCGAGGCCTTCATCTCCGTCATCGCCGGTTTCTCCTTCATCGGCATCATGCTGGGGGTCGCGACGCTCATCATCGTCATGGCGGTGATGAACGGGTTCCGGACCGAACTCATCTCGCGCATTCTGGGCATCAACGGCCACATGATCGTCCAGCCGATCGACGGGCCGTTTACCGACTATGCCGATCTGACGAAGAAATTCGCCGCCGTGCCCGGCGTGCGGATGGCGCTGCCGCTGGTGGAAGGCCAGACGCTCGCCTCGGGCCGCGGCGGAGCGGGCTCCGGCGCGCTCGTGCGCGGCATCCGCCCGGAGGACCTGGAAAAGGTCACGGAGGTCGCCGGCAACGTCAAGTCCGGCGATCTGGTCGGTTTCGCCTCGGGGCAGGGCGTGCTGGTCGGCTCGCGCCTGGCGGCCCAGCTGGGCCTCAACGCCGGCGACCAGATCACGCTGATCTCGCCGGAAGGCGACGTGACGCCGATGGGCGTCAATCCGCGGGTGAAATCCTACCCGGTGTCCGGCATTTTCGAGATCGGCATGTCGGAATACGACGCGACGATCATCTACATGCCGCTCGAGGAGGCGCAGCTTTATTTCAACGCCGACGGGCTGGTGCAGTCGATCGAGCTTTTCGTCGACAATCCCGACAATGTCGACGGCCTTCGCCCGCTGGTCGAGACGGCCGCCGGCCGGCAGATCTTCATCACCGACTGGCGCCAGCGCAACCAGACCTTCTTTTCCGCCCTGCAGGTGGAGCGCAACGTCATGTTCATGATCCTGACGCTGATCGTGCTGGTGGCGGCGCTCAACATCATCTCCGGCCTCATCATGCTGGTGAAGGACAAGGGCAGCGATATCGCGATCCTGCGCACCATGGGGGCGGGCTCCGGCGCGATCATGCGCATCTTCTTCATGACGGGGGCGGCGATCGGCATCGTCGGCACGCTTGCCGGCGTCATGCTCGGCATCGTCGTCTGTCTCAACATCGAGTCGATCCGGCAGTTCTTCTCCTGGCTCTCGGGCACGGTTCTCTTCGATCCGGAACTTTATTTCCTCAGCCAGTTGCCGGCCGAGATGAGCTTCAGCGAGACGCTGTCGGTGGTGATCATGGCGCTGGCGCTTTCCTTCATCGCCACCATCTTCCCGGCATGGCGGGCCTCCAGGCTCGATCCCGTCCAGGCCCTCCGATACGAATAGGTTCCGATCCTTCATGGCTCCACGCAAAACCGTCTTGCAGCTCTCGGGCGTCGAACGCCACTACGGCCAGGGCGAGACCACGCTTTCGATCCTGAGGGGGGCCGATTTCGAGCTCGTCAGCGGCGAGATGGTCGCCCTGGTCGCGCCCTCCGGCACGGGCAAGTCGACGCTTCTGCATCTTGCCGGCCTGCTCGAACATCCCGATGGCGGCGAGGTTTTCATCGACGGCCGGTCCTGCAACGGCTTGCCGGACAACGAGCGCACCGCGATCCGCCGGTCGGATATCGGGTTCGTCTACCAGTTCCACCATCTTCTCCCCGAATTTTCGGCCGTCGAGAACATCATGATGCCGCAGCTGATCGCCGGCCTGACCAAGGCGGATGCGAAGGAACGGGCAGGGCAGTTGCTGGACTATATGCGGATCGGCCACCGCGCCGAACATCGCCCGGCCGAGCTTTCCGGCGGCGAGCAGCAGCGCGTGGCGATCGCCCGCGCCGTCGCCAATGCGCCCCGCGTGCTTCTGGCCGACGAGCCGACCGGCAACCTGGACCCGAAAACCGCATCCTACGTCTTCGATGCGCTGGAGGCGCTGGTTCGCCAGTCGGGCCTTGCCGCGCTTATCGCGACCCATAACCACGAGCTTGCCGGACGCATGGATCGCCGCGTGACGATCGAGGGCGGCAAGGTCGTGGAAATGTGAAGCCCGGTTATCCGCCATTGTGTCGATGAGCGGCAGGGTGGGGACGATTTGGCCTCTCTCGGGAAAGATCCGCGCTTTTCCTTTCGGCTAAGATACTGATTTCCTTCTTCTGCCGTGGAGGGTGCGACGGGCGGTGCGTTGCGCGTCATCCCCGCCCTTTCCGTCGGTGTCTACAATCCCTGCGTTCCGTTTCGGCTGCCCCGGTCAAGCATCGCCGGCGAGACGGGACCGGTGCCCTGGTGAACCGCCGTCGATGCAGGCGGGCCGTCAGGGGCTGCGCA
>NZ_JBHMAA010000036.1:0-150089 GCF_042429745.1 Neorhizobium puerariae
GCATCGGTCTCGATACGCTCAGAGACTGGATCACAAACGTCCCTCAAGCAGCAGCCAAAGCGTGGGCCAAAAAGACCCACCAGAAAACACTCAAGCCCTTAACTCATGCATGAGTCGTGTACTGTGAACGGACTCACCGTCATTTCTCTATCCTTTTGATTTTACGCATTTCCGGACGCAAAACCGCTTCACACTTTTGCTGGAAATGCTCTAACGCCGGACGGCCGGCGCGACGAGCTTGCGGTAAAGATGCCAGGTCGAATGCCCGAGAACCGGCATGACGACGGCAAGGCCGGCAAAGATCGGGATCGTCCCGATCACCAGCAGCGCAGCGACAATGAGCCCCCAGAGCGCCACCGGCACCGGATTGGCGAGTGTCGCGCGAACGCTCGTGTCGATCGCCGCGGCGGCGCCTGCGTCCCGGTCGAGCAGCAAGGGAAAGGCGACGACCGTCGTTGCCAGCACGACGACGGCAAACCCGAAACCGGCGAGATTGCCCCAGAGGATCAGGCGCGTGCCTTCCGGCGTCGTCAGCACATCCGACAGGAAGGACGAGACGGAGGCCGGCACGGTTTCACCGAAATAGGCCGTATAGATCGACTGCGCGACGAGCAGCCAGGCGATGAACAGTGCGAACAGGAAGGCGCCGACGGCGACGATGGACGGCAAGGCCGGAGAATCGAGCACCGTCAGCGCATGTCGCCAGGACGTGTCCTCGCCGTTCTCGCGGCGGCGGCTGATCTCGTAAAGACCGATGGCGGCGACCGGCCCCAGCAGGGCGAATCCGGACATCAGCGGGAACAGCAGCGGAAGCAGGTTGGCGCCGGAACTCCAGACCATAAGGAAGACGCCGGCCAGCGGATACATGAGGCACAGGAAGACGTAGTGCGACGGCTTCTCGCGAAAATCGTTCAATCCGAGTCTCAGGGCATCGACGACATCGGCACTGCCGATCTTTCGGACGACCGGGCGCACAAAACCGCTGTCTGCGCCGGCCATGACATGAAATGCGGTCATAGCGTTTCTCCTCCACGACTTTGTCCATTGCCGCGTCGGCGCGCCTGGAACGCAATCGCGCGGCTTTGGCATCGATCCCTCCCTCCCCGTCAATCAGGCGGGTCGGCGGGCAAGAGCGGCCGGGGCGCGAACATGCGGCGAAAGAAGGAGCCGACACACAAGGGCAAACCGGCACGGGCGGAACTCTAGCAAATTTTGCCGCACCTGTCGCCTTTTCCCTTGACTTGGGCAACGCCGCCTCTCACATCGGCGCCATCATGAAAGCATCCGAAGCCGATATCCTGATCATACCCGGCTATACCAATTCCGGACCGAACCACTGGCAGACGCGCTGGGAGGCGAAGCTTGCGACTGCCCGGCGCGTGGAACAGGCGGAATGGTCGAAACCCGTCCGGGAGGACTGGGTGACGCGGGTCGCCGAAGAGGTGAACGCCTCCTTCCGCCCCGTGATCCTGATCGCTCATTCCCTCGGCATCCCGTCGGCGATCCACGCCATCCCGCAGTTCAGGAAGCGGGTGATCGGCGCCTTCTTCGTCGCACCACCGGAAGTGGAGAATCCGTCGATACGCCCCAAGCACCTGATGACCTTCGGGCCTTATCCGCGCGATCCCCTGCCCTTTCCCTCCCTGACGGTCGCCAGCCGCAACGATCCCTTCGGCTCATTCGAGCATGCCGACGATATCGCGTCCGCGTGGGGCTCGCTGCTTGTCGACGCGGGAGAAGCGGGCCACATCAACACGGAATCCGGACATGGCCCCTGGCCGGAAGGCACCATGGTCTTCGCGCAATTCCTGAGCCGCCTGAAACCCTGAGACGATCGGCACCCCCAAGAATGGAGAGTGCAGCAATTCGAACGGCAATTTTAAGCTGAACTTAATTGGAAATTGCTAAATTGCTTGCTCGTTTAGCAGTGAGCCAAGCCGCCCGATGCCGTCAAACGTCCTCTCACGCCCTCTTGAGCCCGGCCCCGGGAGCGACGTGGGTGTGCTGGCGGCAATCCTGGATGCGTTTCCCTTTCCGCTGGCGATCGTGGATTCCCTTGGCGCGCTTGTGCTGGCAAACGAGCCCTTTCAACGCGACTGGACCGGCAATTTTTCACTACCTGCCACTTTTTCAGCGCTGTTTCACGCCGATGACAGGAAAGAGCTCGACGGCAGGCTGCAGCGGCTGAGCAGCGGATCGTCCTCCGAACTTGCCGAATTGCGCATGACCGGCCCGGACGGGTCGGGGCGATGGGTGCTGGCCCTGCTGGCCCCGGTTGGCGGGCACGCGAAAAGCCGGACTTTCTTCTCCGCTCACCTTACCGATATCACCGGGCGGAGACGTCAATTCGAAGAATTGGCGGAGCGCGAGAGCCGCTGGAACAATGCGCTCGTCAGCTCCGTCTCCGGCGTCTGGGATCACAATTACGCGACGGGCCAGAAATACTACTCGCCGGTGTGGCGGCAAATCCGCGGGATGTCCCCCGAAGATCCGCTGGCGGCAACCACGGAAGAGTGGCTGGAGCTCGTGCACCCGGACGACCGGAACCACGTCTTTCATGCAATCGAACGGCAGAACGCCGGCGATCCCGCCTATGCCGTCTTCGAATATCGGGAGCGACACAAGCAGGGCCACTGGATCTGGATCGAGTGCCGCGGCGCCTGTGTCGAATGGGACGGAAGCGGCAAGGCGACCCGCGTCGTCGGCACGGATACCGACATCACAGCCCGCAAGGCGGCCGAGGAGGCCATGGCGAAGATGTCACGCCGTCTCGACATGGCGCTCGAAATCTCCGGCATCGGCGTCTACGAATCCGATTTCACCACGGGTGAAGTGGATTGGGACGAGCGGATGTTCCGGATCTACGGGCTGGAGAAGAGCGAAACGGTCGTCATCGGTGGCCTGTGGGAGAGTTTCCTGCATCCCGACGACGCCGAACGCGTACAGGCCAATGTGCAGACGCACATCCGGAACAGCGAGCGCTTCTCCGACGAATATCGCGTTGTCCTGCGCGACGGCTCCGAGAGGATCGTCCGCACCCGTACCATGCCTTTCGTCGACGGAAACGGTCATCAAAAGATGGTCGGCGCCAACTGGGACGTCACCGCCGACGTGATGCTGCATCGCGAACTCGAGAGAGCCAAGACGCTTGCGGAAGCGCGCAATCGCGAACTCGAAGCGGCGCGCAGCCGCATCGAGCATACCGCGATGCACGATTACCTGACCGATCTGCCGAACAGGCGTTATCTCGACGAGATGCTGGACCGGGTCGCCGCCGAGTGCGCCCGCGACGGACAGGGTATCGCGATCCTGCACATCGATCTCGACCGGTTCAAGCAGATCAACGACACGCTCGGCCACAGCGCCGGCGACATGATGCTGAAGCATGCCGCGAAAGTCCTCAGGGGCACGACCCGCAAGGACGATTTCGTGGCGCGCATCGGCGGCGACGAATTCGTCATCCTTTCAAAATTCCAGGGGGAGCCGCGGAAGCTTTCCAATCTGGCGGAGCGGATCATCAAGGAGTTGCGCAAGCCGGTTTCCTACGAGGGCCATGACTGCCGCTTCGGCGCCAGCATCGGCATCGCCTGTGCGACCGGGACAGGTCCCGACGCACGGCAGCTTCTGCTCAACGCCGATATCGCGCTCTACCGCGCCAAGAATCACGGCCGCAACCGGCACGAGTTCTTTTCGGAAGAGATCCATAACGAGATCATCAGCACCAAACGGATATCCGACGAGATCCTGCTCGGGCTGGAGCGCAGGGAGTTCGTGCCGTTCTACCAGCTGCAGTTCGATGCGCGGAGCCTCGACATCACGGGGGTGGAAACGCTCGCGCGCTGGCGGCATCCGGAACACGGCATGCTGTCCCCGGACAAATTCCTGCAGACCGCCGAGGAACTGGACGCGGTTCCGGCGATCGACGGGATGATCCTCCGCAAGGCTCTGGCCGATTTCCGGGAATGGGCCGGACAGGGCCTCCCGATCCCGAAACTCTCGGTCAACGTCTCCTACCGCCGCCTCCACGACGCGGCGCTGTTGCGCAAGCTGAAGGCCCTGAGGATCGAACCGGGCACGGTCTCCTTCGAACTTCTCGAATCGATCTTTCTCGATGACTGCGATGATCAGGTGCGGAAAAATCTCGAACGGCTCGGAAAACTCGGTATCGATATCGAAATCGACGATTTCGGCACCGGACACGCTTCCGTCGTCAGCCTTCTCAAGCTCAATCCGCGGGCGCTCAAGATCGATGGGGAACTGGTGCGTCTCGTCTCGCAATCCCGCGAACAGAGGAAGCTGGTCGGCTCCATCATCGAGATCGGCAAGACCTTGAACATCCGGGTCGTGGCCGAGGGTGTCGAAACCGTCGAACAGATCCGCATCCTGCGCGATCTCGGCTGCGACGTCCTTCAGGGCTATGCGCTGGCGAGGCCGATGCCTCCGTCCGACATTCCCGATTTCGTGCGTTCCAATGGCTGGCGCTTGCCGAACGGCGCCCGAAAGCGCCAGACGGCTACGGAATAACCAACCCGGACGCGGAAACGCGTCGCGCAAGAAGCCGGCAAACCGCCCACAAATAAGCCGTGTCCCCGGGACACGGCTCAGCTTGAGCGCGAGGGCGCGAAAATTACTGGTTTTCGATCTGATGAACCGCTTCGCCGAGCAGTTCGCCCATTTTCGCGCGGATTTCCTGGTCGGAGACCGACACGCCGGCCGCATCGAAATCGCCGCGGAGCTTGCGGAAGACATCCTCTTCGCCGGCCTCTTCGAAATCGGCGATGACGACTTCTTTCGCATAGGCTTCGGCATCCGCCTTGCCAAGCAGGCCGGCCGCCCAGAGGCCAACGAGCTTGTTGCGGCGGGCGAGCGCCTTGAACTTCAATTCCTGGTCCAGGGCGAACTTGTTTTCGAAAGCTTTTTCGCGATCGCTGATGCCGCTCATCTCGGATCTCCCAAAAGTGGACTTTGCCCGGACCCCTTAATCAAAAGCCGAGCAAAGCGCAATCCGCGCGATCTCGATTCCGACGCATAGGAAAGCGGATTCCCGACACGGAATTGACGAATGCAAAACTCCACCGAAAGACACCCGCCCGGACGGCTTCCGCAATCAAGCCGCTTCCATGTCCTCGACCACATCGATCAGCAGATCGTGCATCCTGGTCTGCAGATCCTCGTCCGAAACGGTGACGCCGGCCATGTCGAAATCATGACGCAATTTGGTGGCTATGTCGTGGGGAGCCTTGCCGTCGAGGGTGGAAAACACCAGGTCCTGTGCATAAGCGCCGGCATCGGCAATGCCGAGCAACGATGCGGCCCAGAAACCCATCAGCTTGTTGCGACGGGCTTCCATACGAAACTGGAGAGACTGGTCGTAGGCGAACTTGTCTTCGAGGGCCCGGCCCCGGTCGTGAAGAGCGTATATCATGGTTCCCTGCTTTTGTTGTTCATTACCGTCCTTTCCGTCAGGACGCAGCTATTGCTAAAACAAAAGCTTCAAGAAACCGTGTAATCTGAGGCTGAACGATTCCTGATTGCATTTCGTCAAGGAACCCCTCGCCCGGCAAAGGTTTTGGAGGCCGACATTGTGAAATCCGTTCTTTTCCGATAAGGGACCGCTCAAACATCATCCATTGCGCCTGAAAAAGGCGCCAACAACGAGACAAAAAATCATGAATCGTCGCCGCCGTATCTACGAAGGCAAGGCCAAGATCCTGTACGAAGGCCCCGAACCCGGCACGCTGATCCAGTTCTTCAAGGACGACGCAACCGCCTTCAACAAGAAGAAGCATGACGTCATCGACGGCAAGGGCGTTCTGAACAACCGCATTTCGGAATATATCTTCACCCATCTCAACAAGATCGGCATTCCGACGCATTTCATCCGCCGGCTGAACATGCGCGAGCAGCTGATCAAGGAAGTGGAGATGATTCCGCTCGAGATCGTCGTGCGCAACGTCGCCGCAGGCTCCCTGTCGGAACGCCTCGGCATCGAGGAAGGCATGGTCCTGCCGCGCTCGATCATCGAATTCTACTACAAGTCCGATGCGCTCGCCGATCCGATGGTCTCCGAGGAGCACATCACCGCCTTCGGCTGGGCGAACCCGGCCGAGCTCGACGACATCATGGCGCTCGCCATCCGCGTCAACGACTTCCTTTCCGGCCTGTTCCTCGGCGTCGGCATCCAGCTCGTGGATTTCAAGATCGAATGCGGCCGCCTGTTCGAGGGCGACATGATGCGCATCATCCTGGCCGACGAGATTTCGCCGGACAGCTGCCGCCTTTGGGATATCGAGACCAAGGAGAAGATGGACAAGGATCGTTTCCGGCGCGATATGGGCGGCCTTCTGGAAGCCTATTCGGAAGTGGCGCGCCGTCTCGGCATCATCAACGAGAACGAGCCGATCCGCGGAACCGGACCGGTTCTCGTCAAGTAATTTCGGGGGTTAGATCAGTGATCAAGGCACGCGTGACGGTCACGCTCAAGAACGGCGTTCTCGATCCTCAGGGCAAGGCGATCGAAGGCGCGCTCGGCAGCCTCGGCTTTTCCGGCGTCGGCCATGTGCGGCAAGGCAAGGTCTTCGACATCGAACTCGACGGCGCCGACAAAGCCAAGGCGGAGGCCGATCTCAAGGCGATGTGCGAGAAGCTTCTGGCAAACACGGTGATCGAGAATTATACTATCGCTCTCGACTGACGATTGCGGAGCGTGTGGTGGCTGAAGTCACGAAGGAAATGCTCTACGAAGAAATGCTGAAGCTCGATGAACGTCTTCCGTATCTCAGGAACTCATCCATGAGCTTATGCGGCGGCGCCATCGGCGGGCCGACAAGTCGGATACAGCCGGTCGTGATCTGCGAAACGAAATGAATTCGATGCGCCTGATCGTTCATGCGCACCAAAGTGCTATAAACAATCTCTATACGGTCTTGCATCAATTGGGCGAGCGTTTGGAGAGGATAGAAAATCGCCTCGAGCTGCGCGAGCTCGCCGAGGCCCAGGCAAGGTTTGAACCGCACCCATGAAATCCGCCGTCGTTCAGCTTCCCGGTCTCAATCGCGATCGCGACATGATCGCCGCACTTACCAAGATTTCCGGCAAGGCGCCGGTTACCGTCTGGCAGACGGAGACCGAAATCCCCGATGTCGACCTGATCGTCATCCCGGGCGGCTTTTCCTATGGCGATTATCTGCGATGCGGGGCCATCGCGGCCCGCATGCCGGTCATGCAGGCGATCAAGGACAAGGCCGAGAAGGGCGTGAAGGTGCTCGGCGTCTGCAACGGTTTCCAGATTCTGGTCGAAGCGGGCATGTTGCCGGGCGCACTGATGCGCAATTCCTCGCTGAAATTCGTCTGCAAGGAAGTGAAGCTCGAAGTCGTCAATGCCGAAACCGACTTCACGCGGGCATACGAAAAGGGGCAGATCATCCGCTCCCCCGTCGCCCATCACGACGGCAATTATTTCGTGGACGCCGACACACTGGCGGACATGGAGAACAATGGCCAGGTCGTCTTCCGGTATGCGGAGGGAACCAATCCGAACGGCTCCCTGAACGACATTGCCGGCGTCATGAACCGCCGCGGCAACGTCCTCGGCATGATGCCGCATCCGGAAAACCTGATCGAAGCGGCCCATGGCGGCAATGACGGGCGCGGCATCTTTGCCTCCGCGCTCGATGTCGTCGCCGTCTCCGCTTGACCCTCCGGTTATCCGCTTCCTCCATAAAGCGCCCGCAAGTCACATCAGGACGTTTTTGATGCCGTTTTCCACACGTATTCTCGCCCTCCTCTCCCTTGCCATCGGAGGCCTAGGGCTGTCTGCCTGCCAGTCGCAGCGGGAAGCGCCGGTGCAGAACCGCGCCGCCCTGCCCACGATGGAGCGCGTGGCGCTGTCAGCCAATGCCTGCTGGTTCAAGTCGGGCGAGGCGGCGTTCAAACCCTATCGTCTGGCGCCGGAACTCAACTCCTTTTCCGGGCGGCCACGCATTCTCGCAGTCCCCCGCAACAGCCCGGAATCGCGACCCGTTCTGGTCGTGCAGGCGGAAGGCAGCCCGGCACGCCTCGATGCGTTCGGCCCGCTGATGAACGGCGCTGACGGGGAGCGAATCAAGCGTGATATCCTGCGCTGGGCCGGCGGCGCGAAAGGCTGCTGATATTAACCAGCAACGTTTACGTTTGAAGAGGCGATCTGTTGCAGCTCTGCACCGAACGTTTCGGATTTTTACTTTTTTTGCCACAAGTCATAATGTCGCGTAAACGCCCGCTGGACGGACTTCAAACGCCATTGTACCAATCCCGTCCTGGAGAACGGACGACCGTCTGAGCACGGGTCGTGCTGGCCGCGAACCCCGCGGCGCTTGTGAGGACAACGGGAATGAACAAGGCGCTTTTCGGATCTTTCATCGGAGCACTCGTGGCCGCATCGGCGATGACTTCCTCGGCATTCGCCCAGGAACACCTGCTGGATGAAGTCCGTATCGGCGTTTCAGGTTCGATCCAGAGCAAGAGCACCTTCGAATCCGGCGCCTTCCCGTCCGCCACGGTTTTCTTCGACCCCTTTGACCAGCGCCACGCCCAAAGCTTCATGGACCACATGCTGCGTCCCCGCGTCCATGTCGGCGCGATCGTTTCGACCGCAGGCGAAGCAAGCCAGGTCTATGCCGGCTTTACCTGGACGGCGCCGATCACCGACCGTATCTTCGTCGATCTCGGCTTTGGCGGTGCGTTCAACAACGCCAACCTCGACAAGCCGAACGACGGCCCGCAGGTAGGCTGCCATGTCCTGTTCCATGAATCGGCGGCCCTCGGCTACAATATCACCGAGAATTGGCGCGTCCTTGCCACGGTGGAGCATTCGTCAAACGCCGATCTGTGCGACAACAACGACGGCCTCTCCTATGCAGGCATTGCGATCGGCTACAAGTTCTGAACCGTTCCCTGCTCCGCCAGATCATGAAGCGCCGGACCACCGGCGCTTTTTCGTTTGGCCTGTCCGGATGTCGCCGGACAT
The DNA here is from genome assembly GCF_042429745.1 of Neorhizobium puerariae. Lineage (NCBI taxonomy): Bacteria > Pseudomonadati > Pseudomonadota > Alphaproteobacteria > Hyphomicrobiales > Rhizobiaceae > Neorhizobium > Neorhizobium puerariae. The sequence goes on from NZ_JBHMAA010000036.1 coordinate 9,008, forward strand.
TGCAAGGCAACATTTTCTTATCGCGCCTCGGCTCCACTTAGGTTAAAGAGCGCCAAAGCTTGGCCCTTCAATCCAGAGAAGATCATGACCATTCCGAACAGCATCGCGATCACTCCCGAACTCGTCGCTTCGCACGGCCTGAAGCCCGACGAGTATCAGAGGATTCTCGATCTGATCGGCCGCGAGCCGACCTTCACCGAACTCGGCATCTTCTCGGCCATGTGGAACGAGCATTGTTCCTACAAGTCCTCAAAGAAATGGCTGCGTACGCTGCCGACCAAGGGGCAGCGGGTCATCCAGGGGCCGGGAGAGAACGCCGGCGTCGTCGATATCGATGACGGCGATTGCGTCGTCTTCAAGATGGAGAGCCACAACCACCCCTCCTATATCGAACCCTACCAGGGTGCAGCGACAGGCGTCGGCGGCATCCTGCGCGACGTCTTCACCATGGGTGCTCGCCCGATTGCATCGATGAACGCGCTGCGCTTCGGTGCGCCGGACCATCCGAAGACCCAGCACTTGGTTTCGGGCGTCGTCGCGGGCGTCGGCGGTTACGGCAACTCCTTCGGCGTACCGACCGTCGGCGGCGAGGTGGAGTTCGATTCGCGCTACAACGGCAACATCCTCGTCAATGCCTTCGCGGCGGGATTGGCCCGCACGGATGCGATCTTCTATTCCAAGGCCGAGGGCGTCGGACTGCCGGTCGTCTATCTGGGCGCCAAGACGGGCCGCGACGGCGTCGGCGGCGCGACCATGGCGTCAGCCGAGTTCGACGAATCGATCGAGGAGAAGCGTCCGACGGTGCAGGTCGGCGATCCCTTCACGGAAAAATGCCTGCTCGAAGCATGCCTCGAACTGATGGCGACCGGGGCGGTCATCGCGATCCAGGACATGGGTGCCGCGGGCCTTACCTGTTCGGCCGTCGAAATGGGCGCCAAGGGCGACCTCGGGATCGAACTCGATCTCGACAAGGTCCCGGTCCGCGAAGACCGCATGAGCGCCTATGAGATGATGCTGTCGGAAAGCCAGGAGCGCATGCTCATGGTGCTGAAGCCGGAAAAAGAGGAAGAGGCCAAGGCGATCTTCGTCAAATGGGGCCTCGATTTCGCGATCGTCGGCAAGACCACCGACGATTTGCGCTTCCGCGTCCTGCACCAGGGCGAAGAGGTTGCCAACCTGCCGATCAAGGACCTTGGGGACCAGGCGCCGGAATATGACAGGCATTGGATACAGTCGAACGGCCGCGCTCCCCTGCCCGCCTCCCAGGTTCCGGCTCCGGCCGATTACAATGCGGCCCTGCTGAAGCTGGTCGGCTCGCCGAACCAGTCCAGCCGCCGCTGGGTGTGGGAGCAGTACGACACCCTGATCCAGGGCAACTCGCTGCAGCGCCCGGGCGGAGATGCAGGTGTCGTGCGTGTCGAGAACCACCCCAGCAAGGCTCTTGCGTTTTCCTCCGACGTGACGCCCCGTTATGTCGAGGCCGATCCTTTCGAGGGCGGCAAGCAGGCGGTTGCCGAATGCTGGCGCAACCTCGTCGCCACCGGCGCCGAGCCCCTTGCCGCGACCGACAACCTCAATTTCGGCAATCCGGAAAAGCCGGAAATCATGGGCCAGCTCGTCGGCGCCATCAAGGGAATCGGCGAGGCCTGCAAGGCGCTCGATTTCCCGATCGTGTCCGGCAACGTCTCCCTCTATAACGAGACCAACGGCGTGGCGATCCTGCCTACGCCCACCATCGCGGGTGTCGGCCTGCTGCCCGACTGGCAGAAGATGGCGAAGATCGGTTCCGCGAAGGAAGGCGACAAGCTGATCATGATCGGCACCGACGGCAGCCATCTCGGCTCGTCCATCTACCTGCGCGACATTCTCGATACGATCGATGGCCCGCCGCCGGAGGTCGACCTTGCCGCCGAGCGCCGCAATGGCGATTTCGTCCGCTCGATCATCCGCAGCGGCCAGGTGACCGCCTGCCACGATATCTCCTCCGGTGGCCTTGCCCTCTCGCTGGCGGAAATGTCGATGGCTTCCGGCAAGGGCATGAAGGTCAGCCTTGCGGATCAGCGCGGGCCGGCCCATGCGCTGCTGTTCGGCGAAGACCAGGCCCGCTATGTGATCGCCGTCCCCGCCGATCTCGCCAATTTCGTGCAGGCGAGCGCGGAAAGCGCCGGCGTGCCCTTCCGCCCCCTCGGCACGGTCTCGGGCGACAAGCTTGTGATCGGCGATCTTGTGGACGTGCCGGTCGCCGAACTCGTGAAAACTCACGAAGAGTGGTTCCCCGCCTTCATGGCGTGACTTCAAAACGGACGAGGATAATTCTCCGGCGAGCGCGCCGCACCGAGACAGGTTCCTGCGGCGCGTCCTGAGTTTCTGCCTTCCGGAGCGTTTCACGCACCCGTTTTATACTTTCAAGACTTGAAATCTGGACGCGGGCCTTCGGCTTCCGCGATGCACAGCCTTGCATATTTCCATTGCCGGGGGATTGATGGACTCAGCCAGCCTGCGTATGGATTAAAGTTTACTGAAACAGGAAACTACAAGCGCAAATGCTCACACCGATACTGACCTGGCTGAGGTCATCGGGGCCGACCTGGCATTACAAGCGCATCTGGCTGGATGCGCTCATCATCACCGTTTGCCTGAACGTCCTCGCCTGGATGATCTTTTCAAAAGTGGGCATGACCACCTTGGAAATCTTCGCCGAGGATGGCCCCATAGAGGACCTTCAGTCGCTGTCGCTCGCCATTACCGCGCTGCTTGCCGTGATGGCTGCATCGAGGACGCGGATACTGGCACGTTTCGTCGCGATCACGACAGCCTGCATCTCGATCATCTTCTTTGCCCGCGAGATGCCTATATGCCGCGGAAGTATGACGGTTTATTGCGTGTCGAAGACGTGGCTGCCAATTATTATCGGGATTGCTGCCCTTATTCTTCTGATTGCGACGATCGTTTTCGAATATCGCCACAGAGGCGGGCTTTCGCGCGCCATCCATCCCCGCCTTTCCTGGCCTCTTGGTTTCGTTGCGGCCGTGCTCGCCCTTAGTCAGCTGGCAGAGCATTTCGATATCGTCGTGCTCGAAGAAGGCCTTGAATCCTATGGCTTCATGATCCTGACGCTGAGCGCGATCTGGCTCTACCGGTTTTCCCGGACACAGCAGGTCGCCCCCCTCAGGACGCGCGCGAAGGCAAGTTTCTACAGGCTCAGGCAGACGCTTCTACATCACTGAGGAGCCTGTAGACGCCGGAATATCCCTCTTTGACCCGGCAGCCGCTTTGAGGCACTCTATCCGGACAAAATTATCCGCGGCTGAGTCCGCGGAGGAGAAAAGGGAAGACATCATGGCTATGAGACCGGGTGAAATCGAAGATCTGATCAAGGCCGGTATTCCCGGAGCCAAGGTCACCATCCGGGATCTGGCAGGGGACGGCGACCATTACGCCGCCGAGGTGGTCGCGGAACAGTTCCGCGGCAAGAGCCGGGTGCAGCAGCACCAGATGGTCTATGAGGCCCTGAAGGGCAATATGGGCGGTGTTCTGCATGCACTGGCGCTGCAGACGTCCGCACCGGCCGATTGAGGCGGTGTTTCGCGCCGGCCTGACCGGAGCTTTGTCGCCAACATCGTCGAATAAGCGCGGCCCCGACAGTTTATTCCGCTGGAAATCCTGCAATCACATTGCTATTTAGAACCAATGAAACAAGCGCAGCGGCCCTTGAAACCGCATGTGAAAGGATATGACATGAGCGGAGTTCACGAATTCATCGACAACGAAGTGAAGACGAACGATGTGGTTCTCTTCATGAAGGGCACTCCCCAGTTTCCCCAGTGTGGTTTCTCCGGCCAGGTCGTGCAGATTCTCGATTATCTGGGCCTCGATTACAAGGGCGTGAATGTGCTCGCCGACGCGGAAATCCGCCAGGGCATCAAGGACTATTCAAACTGGCCGACCATTCCGCAGCTTTACGTCAAGGGTGAGTTCATCGGCGGTTGCGATATCGTCCGCGAGATGTTCCAATCCGGGGAACTGCAGAATCATCTGCAAGAACAGGGGATCGCCGTCCGCGGCGCTGCCTGAGTTTTTCCGGGCTTACAGGTCCGGATTTCATCGAAGACATTTTCAAGGCGCCGCTCCCAACGGCGCCTTTCACGTTGTTTAGGAAACCGCTGTGACAAAACCTTCACAAACGGCCCCCGAGCGCCTGCGCGGCATGGGCCGAGCCGAATTCATTGCGATGATGGCCATGCTGATGGCCCTGAATGCGCTGGCGATCGACATCATGCTGCCGGGCCTCGGAGAAATCGGCGCCTCCCTGGGCGTGGTCACCGAAAACCATCGCCAATATGTCGTTTCCTCCTATGTCTTCGGCCTCGGCGCCGCCCAGATCCTGTATGGCCCCCTTTCGGACCGCTTCGGTCGCCGGAAACCCATGATCTTCGGCATCGCGGTCTATATTGTCTGTGCAATCGGCATCGTCGTCGTGCCGTCCTTCGGCGCCATGCTGGCGTTGCGCTTCATTCAGGGAGCCGGCGCGGCGGCGACGCGCGTCATCACCATTTCGGTCGTCCGGGACGTCTTCGGCGGCCGGGCCATGGCCGAGGTCATGTCGCTGATCATGATGGTCTTCATGATCGTGCCCATCATTGCGCCGGGCACCGGGCAGCTCATCATGTTCTTCGGCAACTGGCATCTGATCTTCGTGTTCATCGCCGTCGTTTCGCTCGCCATCGGCTTCTGGATGTATGCCCGCCTGCCTGAAACGCTCGATCCCGCCGACGTCCGCCCCTTCACGGTATCCTCCATCCTGGACGGCTTCCGGATCGTGCTCACCAACCGGATCGCGCTCTGTTACACGATCTCCAGCACCTTCATCTTCGGCGCGCTGTTCGGCTTCATCAATTCGGCGCAGCAGATCTATGGCGGCATCTATCAGCTCGGCGTCTGGTTTCCCGTCGCCTTCGCCGCGGTCGCCGTTTTCATGTCGACCGCCTCGTTCCTGAATGCCCGCTTCGTCGGCCGCTTCGGCATGCGCCGCCTGTCGCATGGCTCATTGATGGGGTTCATCGCCATTACCTTCCTCTGGATGCTGGTGCAGGTTTTCGGGCCGCAGCCCATGCCGATCCTGCTCTTCCTGGTTTTCTTCTCGCTCGCCATGTTCCAGTTCGGCTGGATCGGCTCGAACTTCAACTCGCTCGCCATGGAACCGCTCGGCCATGTGGCGGGGACGGCGTCTTCGGTGCTCGGTTTCATGAGCACCGTCGGAGGATCGGTGATCGGGGTCATCATCGGCCAGGCCTTCGACGGCACCGCACTGCCGCTGGTCGCGGGCTTCTTCACGGTGTCCATCATCGGCCTGGTCTTCGTGCTGATCGGCGAAAAGGGGCAGCTCTTCCAGCCGCACAATCCGCGGATCTGAGCATCCCGAAGAAGATGGAAGCTCCCCTGTGCGACAGAGATCGAAAGCTGCCGCAAGGGGGAGTGGCGTCGGCCGGCGCAACCGTTCCCCCTCCGCCGGTGGCCCGGCGAATGGACTGGCGGGTTTTGTCCTGCCGAGAGGTGGCTGTGCTAACCGATGATCTCGCGGCGCAGCATCTGCCAGCTTTCCTTGTCGGGCGCGAGCAGCAATCCGCCATCGACATGGTGCGGCAGATAGGCGGAACCGTCGAAGCGCGCCACATGGCCACCCGCTTCCGCGGCAATCAGGGTGCCGGCCAGGTGATCCCAGGGCATCAGCTTGTTATAGAGAACGAACTGCACATGACCGCCCGCGAAGGTGCGGTATTCGTGCGCCGAGCAGCGATAATTGGCGAAGAAGCGGACCTTCGCGAGATTGCCGAGGATGCGTTCGCGCGTCTCGCCAAAGAAATACCCGGGCGATGCCATGCCCACCATGGCATCCAGCGGCCGGGACTGCGCGACCGAGAGGCGGATCGCCTCCCCGTCCGGCCGCCTGAGAAAGGCTCCCGCCCCCTTCTCGGCCATGACCCAGTCATCGCCCATCGGATCGTAGATGATGCCGGCGACCACCTCTCCCTTCCAGACGACGGATGCCATGACGCCGAAAGCCGGGATGCCGGAGGCGAAGTTGAACGTGCCGTCCACCGGATCGACGACTATGGCGAAATCCGTATCGGCCAGCTTGCCGAGCAGAGATGGATCGGCGGCAACCGATTCCTCGCCGACGAACAGCGCGCCCGGCGCGATCGCTTCGACCTCGCGGCGGATCAACCGCTCGGCGGCCTCATCCGCTTCGGTAACCAGATCGGACGGCTCGCTTTTCGAGCGTATGTCGCCATTTCCGAGCCTGCGGAAACGGGGCAGGATCTCGGACTTGGCGGCAAGGCGCAAGAGGTCGGCGAGCTTCGTAACGTCGAGCGGAAGGGTCATCTCTGGATCTCGGATTCTAGGTAGGAAAATCAAAGGGTCGGGTCGGGTTGGCCTGCAGGCCGGCGAAATCGAAAAGCTTCGGATCGAGAAGATGCGACGGGTTCACATGGGCGAGCGCGCGCAGCATCGCATCCTTGCGGCCAGGCATGCGCGCCTCGATATCGGCAAGCATCTGCTTCATCATGTTGCGCTGCAGCCCGTCCTGCGATCCGCAGAGATCACAGGGAATGATCGGGAACTGCATGGCGGACGCGAATTTCGCCAGGTCCTCCTCGGCGCAGTAGGCGAGCGGGCGCAGCACCATCAGGTCCCCCTCGTCATTCAGCAGCTTGGCCGGCATGCCCGCAAGCCGCCCGCCATGGAAGAAGTTCATGAAGAAGGTTTCCAGGATATCCTCCCGGTGGTGACCGAGCACCAGCGCGTCGCACCCCTCTTCACGCGCAACCCGGTAGAGATTGCCGCGCCTCAGCCTCGAACAGAGCGAGCAATAGGTGGCGCCCTCCGGCACCTTTTCCTTCACGATCGAATAGGTGTCGCGGTATTCGATCCGGTGCCTGACGCCGATCGACGTCAGGTAATCCGGCAATATGTGCTTCGGAAAATTCGGCTGGCCCTGATCGAGATTGCAGGCGATCAATTCCACCGGCAAGAGGCCGCGCCATTGCAGGTCGAGCAGAACGGCGAGCAGCGAATAGGAGTCCTTGCCGCCCGAAAGACCGACGAGCCAGCGCTTCTGGTCCCTCAGCATGCCGAAATCGTCAAAGGCCTGACGGACCCGACGCAGCAGGCGCTTGCGCAGCTTGTTGAAGGAGACGGAACCCGGCGCATTGCGGAACAGCACCGGCGCAAGGCCATCGACAACCTCGTCCAGTTCATCCCCGATCATGGCGTTCACGCCCATTCGTCATCCTCTGAAACGGAAAGCGGGCCAGGCCCATCTTGCCGATTGTTCGTCAGCCCCCAAGCGCGGCCGCCACCGCCTCCAGCGCCTCGCCTGCCTTGGCTCCATCCGGACCACCGGCCTGGGCCATGTCCGGACGACCGCCGCCGCCCTTGCCGCCCAGCGCCGCGGAGGCGACACGGACCAGGTCCACGGCGCTGAACCGGTCGGTGAGATCAGGCGTCACGGCCACGACCGCGCTCGCCTTGCCGTCCTCGGCAACGCCGATCAGCGTCACCACGCCGGAGCCGAGGCTTGCCTTGCCCTCGTCGGCAAGGCCCTTCAGGTCCTTCGCGTCGATGCCGGACAGCGCCTTGCCCATGAACTTCACGCCGCCGACCTCGCGGACATCGCCGGCCGGGCCACCCTGGCCTCCGCCCATGGCAAGCCGGCGTCTGGCATCCGACAATTCCCTCTCCAGCTTCCGGCGCTCGTCGATCAGCGCCTCGACGCGAACGATCACCTCCGAAGGCTGCACCTTCAATGCGCCGGCAAGCGTCTTCACACGCTCGTCCTGTTCCGCGAGATAGGCGCGGGCAGCCTCGCCCGTCACCGCTTCCAGACGGCGGACGCCTGCGCCGACCGCGCTTTCGCCAAGAATGCGCACCAGACCGATATCGCCCGTCGCATTCACATGGGTGCCGCCGCAGAGCTCGACCGAATAGGGCTTGCCGGCTTGCGGCCCCTCGATCGACCTGCCCATCGAAACGACGCGCACTTCGTCGCCGTATTTCTCGCCGAACAGGGCCATCGCACCTTCCGCGATCGCATCGTCGACGCTCATCAGCCGCGTCGTCACCGGTGCGTTCTGCAGGATGATGGCATTCGCCATGTCCTCGACCTTCTGCAACTCATCCGTCGTCATCGGCTTCGGATGCGAGACGTCGAAACGCAGGCGTTCCGGAGCGACGAGAGAGCCCTTCTGCGCCACATGCGTGCCGAGCACTTCACGCAACGCCTCGTGCAGCAGATGCGTGGCGGAGTGGTTCGAGCGCAGCCGCGAACGCCGGTCATGATCGACGGTCAGCACCACCGAATCGCCCACTTTCAGCGTACCTTCGGCCACGGTCGCCGCATGGACGAACAGGCCCTCGCCCTTCTTCTGCGTATCGGTGACATCGAGCCTGGCATTGTCGGTGGCGATGATGCCCGTATCGCCCATCTGGCCACCGGATTCGCCATAGAACGGCGTCTGGTTCAAGACAACCTGCACCTCGTCGCCGGCAGAGGCGCTGTCGACCGCCTTGCCGTCACGGACGATCGCCTGAACGACGCCTTCCGCCGCCTCGGTGTCGTAACCCAGGAATTCCGTCGCCCCGAACTTTTCCTTCAGCTCGAACCAGATCGTCTCGGTCGCCTTGTCGCCGGAACCGGCCCAATGCGAACGGGCCTCGGCCTTCTGTCGTTCCATGGCGTCCGTGAAACCGGAGAGGTCCACGCCGATGCCGCGGGTGCGCAGGGCGTCCTGTGTCAGATCGAGCGGGAAACCGTAGGTGTCATAAAGCCTGAAGGCCGTCTCGCCGTCGAGCATGTCGCCCTTGCCGAGCGTGCCGGTCGCATCCGAGAGCAGCGACAGGCCCCGCTCCAGCGTCTTGCGGAACCGGGTTTCCTCCAGCTTCAGCGTTTCGGAGATCAGTGCCTCCGCGCGCACCAGTTCCGGATAGGCGCGGCCCATCTGCTGGACGAGCGCCGGCAGCAGCTTCCACAGCAGCGGCTCCCTGGCGCCAAGGAGCTGCGCATGGCGCATGGCGCGACGCATGATGCGCCGGAGCACGTAACCGCGGCCTTCATTCGACGGCAGGACGCCGTCGGCGATCAGGAAGGCGGACGAACGCAGGTGGTCGGCGATGACACGATGGCTTGCGCGGCGATCACCCTCCGCCGGAACACCCGTGGCATCGACGGAAGCCGCAATCAGCGCCCTGAACAGGTCGATATCGTAGTTGTCGTGCTCGCCCTGCAGGACGGCGGCGACGCGCTCCAGCCCCATGCCGGTATCGATCGACGGCCGCGGCAGGTCGATGCGCTCTTCCTTCGTCACCTGCTCGTACTGCATGAAGACGAGGTTCCATATCTCGATGAACCGATCGCCGTCCTCTTCCGGCGAACCGGGCGGGCCGCCCCAGATATGCTCGCCGTGGTCATAGAATATCTCGGAGCACGGGCCGCACGGGCCGGTATCGCCCATCGCCCAGAAATTGTCGCTGGTCGGGATGCGGATGATCTTCTCATCCGGCAGACCCGCGATCCGCTTCCACAGGTTAAAGGCATCGTCGTCCGTGTGATAGACGGTGACCAGAAGGCGGTTGCGGTCAAGACCGAATTCCTTCGTGATCAGGTTCCAGGCAAGCTCGATCGCACGCTCCTTGAAATAGTCGCCAAAGGAGAAATTGCCGAGCATTTCGAAGAAGGTATGGTGGCGCGCCGTGTAGCCGACATTGTCGAGATCGTTGTGCTTGCCGCCGGCGCGCACGCATTTCTGGGCAGTCGCCGCGGTCGAATAGGGACGCGTCTCAAGGCCGGTAAAGACGTTCTTGAACTGCACCATGCCCGCATTGGTGAACATCAGGGTCGGGTCGTTGCGCGGAACCAGCGGACTGGAGGCCACGACCTCGTGTCCGTTCTTTCGGAAATAGTCGAGGAAAGTCGACCGGATTTCATTCACGCCGCTCATGCTACGCCCTTTTTCCCGCGGATGCGGTGCTGTTATTCGAAAACCAAAGGCTTGTATCGTCCACGCCCACAACTGTCCAGCCGCCCGCCGCCCCGCCAAACGAGAAACCGGCCGCGCATCTTTCGATCGCGGCCGGCTCGAAGGTCCATGGCCAGGAAAACCTGAATGCGGCGGAACCGCTTACATTTCTGCGGCTCCATCGCCGTCGTCGGCCTCCGGGCCGCCATTCTGCAGGAAGCGGTCGGCGATCAGGCCTGCATTCTGGCGAAGCGCCATCTCGATCTCGCGGGCGAGTTCCGGATTATCGCGCAGGAAAAGCTTCGCGTTCTCACGGCCCTGACCGAGGCGTTGGCTGTTGTAGGAGAACCATGCGCCGGACTTCTCCACGATTCCCGCCTTCACGCCGAGATCGATCAGCTCGCCCGTCTTGGACACGCCTTCCCCGTACATGATGTCGAATTCGACCTGCTTGAAGGGCGGCGCCATCTTGTTCTTGACGACCTTCACGCGGGTCTGGTTGCCGACCACTTCCTCGCGCTCCTTGACCTGGCCGATACGGCGGATGTCGAGGCGAACCGATGCGTAGAACTTCAGGGCGTTGCCGCCGGTGGTGGTTTCCGGCGAACCGAACATGACGCCGATCTTCATGCGGATCTGGTTGATGAAGATCACCATGGTGTTCGACTTCGAGATCGAGGCCGTCAGCTTGCGCAGCGCCTGGCTCATCAGGCGGGCCTGCAGGCCCGGCAGATTGTCGCCCATCTCGCCCTCGATTTCGGCGCGGGGCGTCAATGCCGCGACCGAGTCGACCACGAGAACGTCGACGGCACCGGAACGAACCAGCGTGTCGGTGATCTCGAGCGCCTGCTCACCCGTATCCGGCTGCGAGATCAGCAGGTTCTGGAGATCGACGCCGAGCTTGCGGGCATAGACCGGATCGAGCGCATGTTCGGCATCGACGAAGGCGCAGATACCGCCCTTCTTCTGGGCTTCGGCGATCGTCTGCAGCGCGAGCGTCGTCTTGCCGGAGCTTTCCGGACCGTAGATCTCGATGATGCGGCCCTTTGGCAGGCCGCCGATGCCGAGCGCGATGTCGAGGCTGAGAGAGCCGGTGGAAACCGTCTCGATCTCAACGATATTCTCGTTCGAACCGAGCTTCATGATCGATCCCTTGCCGAAAGACCGTTCGATTTGAGACAGTGCCGCTTCCAGCGCCTTGCTCTTGTCCACCGCTTTATCCTCTACGAGCCGCAAACTATTCTGTGCCATGTGATCCCACCTTTAGGTTATTGCCGCCGCGCAAGCAATGAAGCAGCCGATAAAGGTGATGTACCTATTTTGTTCTCATTTGGCAATAGGCATTCAACGGATTGACTTCAAATAGCTATTTCAAATCCGTTCTCATGATGTTCACGCCCGCCGCCATGTGGAGAATTCATCTTTGAAAACAAGGCCTCACCGCAATTGCGGGACGAATCGCGACGGCCGGTTTTCTTCGCAGCCGGGGAATATCCCCTCACTCCGAATCGAGCATTTCCCGGACCGCCACCGCGAGCTGTTTCAGCGAGAAAGGCTTCGGCAGGAAACCAAACTTCGCATCGGCCGGAAGGTTGCGGGCAAACGCGTCCTCGGCATAACCGGAAACGAAGATGAACTTCAGGTCCGGATAGGATTTGCGCAGTTCGGCAAGCAATGTCGGACCGTCCATCTCGGGCATGACGACGTCGGAGACGACGATGTCGACCTTTCCCTCCAGCTCTTCCATGATATCGAGAGCCTCGGTGCCCGACCCGGCCTCATGGACCGTATAACCGCGCGTCTCCAGCATGCGCTTGCCGCCGCGCCGGACCGCTTCCTCATCCTCGACCAGCAGCACGACCGCCGAATTGCCGGTAAGATCCAGGTCTTCCGCGGGCGGCTTCGATACGACCGGCGCCGCAACCGCCTGGCCGCCCGTCCCGCCGGCATTGTCGACCCGCGCGGTCTCCTGCGTGGAAGCCGGAGCCTCGGCGACATGACGCGGCAGGAAAATCCTGAAGCTCGTGCCGCGGCCGACCTCGGATTCCGGATAGATGTATCCTCCGGACTGCTTGACGATCCCGTACACCATGGAAAGGCCGAGGCCTGTCCCCTTGCCCACCTCCTTGGTGGTGAAGAAAGGCTCGAAGATCTTGTCCATGATCTCGGAGGAAATCCCCGTGCCTGTGTCGGAGACCTCCACCATCACGAAATCCTCCGCAGGCAGGTCCGCCTGATGGAAGCCCGCGGCCTCCTGTGCGGAAACGTTGCGGGTCTTGATCAGGATCGTGCCGCCCTGGGGCATGGCATCGCGGGCATTGACGCAGAGATTGATCAATACCTGCTCGAACTGCGAGAGATCCGTGCGCACCGGCCAGAGATCCCGCCCGTAATCCACCTCCAGCTTCACATTCGTGCCGGAAATCAGCCGGTCGACCAGCATGCGCAGGTCTCCGACGACATCGGTGAGGTTCAGCACCGCCGGCCGCATGGTCTGCTTGCGCGAGAAGGCCAGAAGCTGGCGGACCAGAACGGCCGCGCGGTTGGCGTTGCGCTTGATCTCCATCAGGTCCGCGAAACTCGCGTCGGAGGGGCGCGCCTGGAGAAGAAGATGATCGGAGGAGAGCAGGATCGCGGTGAGCACGTTGTTGAAATCGTGCGCGATGCCGCCCGCCAGCGTGCCCACCGCATTGAGCTTCTGGGTCTGCGCCATCTGGGTCTCGAGCGCCTTCTGCTCGGTGGTCTCGACGGCGTAGACGATCGCCGCCTCTTCAGGCGCCTCGTCGCTCTCGTCGACTACCGCGTTCACATAGAAACGCATGTAGCGGTTCTCATCGCCCGGATGGCGCGAATCGATCGGCGCGATGTCGCCCTGCCTGTCCTTGGCCTCGGCCAGCGCCTGCATGAGCTGCTGGCGCGAATTCTCATGCACGATGCGCTCCAGTTCCACGCCCGTCTCGACGTCATCGCGCGAAACCACGCCGGCAAACAGTTTCAGGAACGGCGCGTTGATGCGCAGGATCTTGCCTTCGCCATCCACCGAGGCGATCGCCATGGGCGTATTGTTGAAGAACCGCGTGAAGCGCATGGCCGAAGCCGACTGGTCGCCCTCGCCGCCCTTCGGGCGCGCCAGCACGATCGTGCGGCTTTCGCCCGGCGCCCCGTCGCGGGTGGCGCTGACGCTATGAACCAGGCGCACCGGCAGGCTCTGGCCGTTGGTGCGGCGCAGGTCGAGATCGAGCGTCTCGGTGCGCTGCAGGCCCGGTGCGGCCTGCACCGACTGGATCAGCGCCATGCCCTCGCCCGCCACGAGATCCGAGATCGTCGTCGAGCGCGGCACGAACTTGGTGAGATCGATGCCCAGCCATTCGGCCAGCGTGGCGTTGAGATAGAAGATCTCGCCCTTCTTGCCGGCGGAAAAGAAGCCGGCCGGAGCATGGTCGAGATAATCGATGGCGTTCTGCAATTCACGGAAGAAGCGCTCCTGGTCCTCGCGCTCGGAGGTTATGTCGGTGATCTGCCAGATATCGAGCTGATCCTTGCCGGCAGGTCCGAGCAGCCGCGCCTTCAGGCGATACCAGTGCGCGCCGGAGCCGTTGCCGGTCGCGCGGCCGATCGGCTGCAGGAGCCGGAACTCCTCGTGGCCTTCGCGTCCCTCGCGCAGGGCGGTGGTAAGCCGGTAAAGCGCTTCCGTCGATTCGCGGGTCTTGGAAAGCAACGCTTCGAGGGACTGCACGTTGCTCGCCTTGGTCGCTCCCGTCATCCTGCCATAGGCCGCATTGGCATAAAGGATGCGCCCCTTCGGATCGGTGATCAGGATTCCATCCGGATGGCTGGCGAGAAACCCGCGCGCCAGTTCGTCGGACCGCGACTGCGGCATGACCTCGACAAGGCCGATCAGCGAAGACACCAGAAAGAATATGCCGACCATGGCGAGAATGCCGAGCAGACCAAGCACGACCTCGTTGGTCAGCGCATGCTGGAACAGCACGAAACCGGCGGCCACGCCGCAGAGAACGAGCGCCAGAAGAACGATCCGGATGATGGTGCCGCCGCGCGCCCCGCGCTCCACCAGAGGCGCCTCGTAGTTGCCGCCTTGCTGCAACTTCGTCATCAATTCCTCGCATTTCGGCCGGTGCCGCGGCCATGGACATCCACGGGAAAATCCCGCGATTCCTTCTTAGCAAGTTGCAGGTAAAGCAAAAAGCTCCGCAAGGCCACAAAACCCGGGACAGTTTCGCAGAGCGACCTATCTTTGTCATCCAATCCCGCTTTTCGAGGCGGGACAATGGCCGCAGGCGCTTGCTTCGGCAGGAAAAAAGTCGTCTTTTACGGCGGCGTTCACATGAGGAGTGGCAAGAGATGTTCGAAGACCTGTTGGGCGCCTATAGCAGCCGCCTCGTGATCGCGGTCCTTGGTGTCGGCGTCGCTCTTCTCCTGCTCGTCGCCGCGCTCTGGATGATCCGCGGCCGCAATGGCCCCTCGCCCTTCGTGCGCGGCGGCAAGAATCGCCAGCCGCGGCTGCAGGTGCTGGATGCGGCAGCCGTCGACACGCGCCGACGGCTGGTTCTCGTCCGGCGCGACAACGTCGAGCATCTGATCATGATCGGCGGACCGACCGATATCGTCATCGAAAGCGGCATTTCGCCTGTCGCGCCCGGCGCAGCCGTAGCAATCCCTTCCGCCCCTTCCGCCTTGGACCGCCCGGTTCCCAGAGAGAGCGCGGTTGCCGTTGCTCCGGCTGCCGAACCGCGAGCCGCCGCGATCCAGCGGCCTGCGGCACCGGAACCGCGTATCGAACCGGCCAGAGAAAATCCTGTCGCCCGCGAAGCATTGCGGCCCGCGCCCGCCGTGACGCCTTCCGCCCCTGCGCAGGTCTCCGGACAGGTCCCGGCAGGCGCGACCGCGCCTCCGCGGCCCGCATCACCTGTCGCCGTCGCAGCGGCAGCCGAGCCGCCAGTCCGCCAGGCGCCGGACGTGAAACCGGAACCCTTGCGGCCCATCGCAGCGCTCGCCGCCGCCGCAACAGCCGCTCATTCCCTGGACAATGCCGCCAACGTGCTGGACGCAGCCCGTGGACGCGTTCTGCAGGATGCGCCGGAGCCGCGCGTCGTGCCCGTCAACGCCGCAGCGGTCAATCCCGCAACGGCCCCCCCCGCGCTCCAGCCGGCGGCCGAAAAACCGAAACAGCTCGGCGGCGATTTCGAACGTATCCTCGAACAGGAAATGGCCAGCAACCTCGCAGCCCGCGAGACGGCGGCCCTCCCGCAGCCGAACCGCCAGCTGCCGCCGCGCGATCCGACCGTGCCTGCCGTCACCGGGGCTTCGCCGGAACCTTCCCTGCAGGCGGAAGTCGCCCGCATCTTCGGCGAAATGTCCGTCAGCCGCGACAAATAGGCGGTGCCCGGCGCGCCGGTCCTGCGCCAGCAAAGCAAGTCTTCCGCCAACAAAAAAGGCACGGGGGACCGTGCCTTGAAGTCTTTATTTCAGATGAATCCCGAAATTATTCGTCCCGGTAAACCTTTTCGCGGCGCTCGTGACGTTCCTGCGCCTCGATCGACAAGGTGGCGATCGGACGCGCGTCAAGACGCTTGAGGCCGATCGGCTCGCCGGTTTCCTCGCAATATCCGTAGGTGCCGTCTTCGATACGCTGAAGGGCTGCATCGATCTTGGCAATCAGCTTGCGCTGGCGGTCGCGGGCGCGAAGTTCGATGGCCCTGTCGGTTTCGGAGGAGGCCCGGTCGGCAAGATCGGGATGGTTCGCGCTTTCTTCCGCCAGATGGTCCAGCGTTTCGCGCGCTTCTCTCAGGATGTCATTCTTCCAAGCAATCAGCTTCGCCCGGAAATACGCTTTCTGATTTGCATTCATGAACTCGTCGTCTTCCGAGAGCACATAATTGCTAAGATCGATCTTCTCACTCAACGCGATTCTCCTGAAGAACATCTCATGCGGCGCCTCTATATCCCATTCGCCCATGCCGATTCAAGCCTTGCCGCCTAGCATCAAGGCATTTTTAAAACTGTCACAAAAATCGGCTAAACGGCTATTTTTTAAGCTTTTATTTCCGATCATCAGTATTCCCGCTCCAAGTTCCTCCAAACGGCACGGCATCATCCGGAAGCATTTCGGGTAGTTGACGAGCATCCCGTCGAAAGGCTACCCATCCATTCGAATTTCCGAAATCCTGGCGCCGGGCATGACGACGATCAATCCTCCTCCTTCCCGCATCTACCTCCTGCGCCATGCCAAGTCGGGCTGGGCGGAGCCGGGACAGCACGATTTCGATCGCGCGCTCGACAACCAGGGCTTTGCCGAGGCGGAAATCGTCGCTGACAAGGCGGCCGACAGGAACTACGCGCCCGATATTGTCATCAGCTCGACCGCCGTGCGCTGCCGCCAGACGGCCGAGGCGATCCGTCGCGCGATCAACGAGGCGATCGAGCCGGTCTATGTCGATGAGCTCTACAATGGCTCGCTCGGCACCTATCTCGCCGTCCTCGAAGGCCAGAAGGACAGTACCTCGGTCATGCTGATCGGCCACAATCCGACCATGGAAGAAGTGCTGGAAGCGTTGATCGGCGCCGACCAGATGATGGCTGCCATTCCGAGCGGCTATCCGCCCGCCGGCCTTGCCGTACTCGACTATCGCGGCGTCGTCTCCGGTTCGGAGGCCGGCTGGGTGCTGGTCGATTTCATAACCGCCTGAGATGCGCCTCGCCTTTTCAGTGCCGACGGCGCTTCCTATATAGGCGAAAAACCTGGACCCGGAACGACGCCTTGCCGCCTTCGCTCACCAGCCTCACCGACGACGCACGCATTGCGCTCGACAATATCGCCGACCGGGCTTCCGGTCTTGTGAATCCCACCATCAGGCTCGGCGTCACGGGCCTGTCGCGCGCCGGCAAGACGGTCTTCATCTCGTCGCTCGTCCATAACCTTTTGAACGGCGGACGGCTGCCGCTCCTGGAGGCGGTGCGCTCCGGCCGGGTCTCGGCCGCGCGGCTCGAGCCGCAGCCGGACGATGCGATCCCGCGGTTTCAGTACGAGGACCATATCCAGGCGCTGGTGCGCGACCGGATCTGGCCGGATTCGACCCGCGCCATCTCGGAACTGCGCGTCACCCTGGATTATCAGAGCGCCAGCGGCTGGAACCGCATGTTCTCGCGCGGCCAGCTTTCGATCGACATCGTCGACTACCCCGGCGAATGGTTGCTCGACCTGCCGCTGCTTGCACAGGATTTCCGCGAATTCAGCGAAAATACCGCAACCCTTGCGGAGACCGGCATCCGCAAGGAATTGTCGCGGGAATGGCTGGCGCTGGCTGCGAGCATCGACATGGACGCGCCGGCGGACGAGATGACGGCGCGGCGTCTTTCGGAAGCGTTTGCCGCCTATCTGAAGGCCTGCAAGTCGGATGAACGTTCGCTCTCCACGCTGCCGCCCGGCCGTTTCCTGATGCCCGGCGACCTGGAAGGATCGCCCGCGCTCACATTTGCCCCCCTGCCGAACGTTCCGGCGACCAAGGCCCCGAAGGGGTCGCTCCGCGCCATGATGGAGCGGCGCTACGACGCCTACAGGAACATCGTGGTGAAACCCTTCTTCCGCGAGCATTTCGCCCGGCTCGACCGTCAGATCGTGCTGATCGACGCGCTGCAGGCGCTCAATCGCGGTCCGGAAGCCGTGCAGGATCTCGAAAGGGCGCTGACCGATGTGCTCGCCTGTTTCCGCCCCGGCCGCAACAGCCTCTTCTCGTCGCTCGTCGGCCGGAGGATCGACAAGGTCCTCGTCGCCGCCACCAAGGCCGACCACCTGCATCACGAAAGCCATGACCGGCTGGAAAGGCTGACGGCCCGGCTGGTCGATCGCGCCATCCGGCGGATCGGCATGGCCGGCGCGGGCATCGAGGTGATGGCGATCGCTTCCGTGCGCGCCACGCGGGAAGCCACGGTCAAGGAAGGCAACCACGTTCTGCCGGTCATCGTCGGCACGCCGATGGCCGGCGAAACCATCAACGGTGAAAGCTTCGATGGAAACCGGAAAACTGCGATATTTCCCGGTGACTTGCCGGAAAATCCCGAAGCACTGTTTCAACATCTCGATTCTCCCGACGCCGAACTTCCGGAGATCAATATCGTTCGTTTCCGCCCTCCCGCGCTCGAAGAGGCCAATGGCGGCCTGAAACTTTCGGTGCCGCATATCCGGCTCGACCGCGCCATGCAGTTCCTGTTCGGAGACCGCCTCGCATGAGACCTCCCGAAACCTCCCAGAACGGCAAGCGCCGCCCCGCCTCGTTCTCTGTCGAGGAGGAACCGGCCCCGGCGACCGGGCGAGCCGTTGCGGCGCGCCGCAGCCCGCGCAGTTTCGAGGACGGCGTCGTCATCACCCCGGATGCGGAGGACCCGTTCCTGACGTCGTCCGAGCTTGCCGCCGACACGATCCCGATTGCCTCGCCCCGGGCGCGCAGGAAGTTCTCCTTCGTGAACCTGGCGATCGCGGCCTTCGGCACATTCCTCTCGCTTGCCTTCGGCCTGTGGGCCGACCGCGTCATCCGCGATCTCTTCTCCCGTGCCGACTGGCTCGGTTATGCGGCCCTGATCGCGCTCGGGCTCGGATTGCTTGCTGTCGTGGTGATCGTCGGCCGCGAGATCTTCGGCCTGATGCGCCTTTCCGCCGTCCAGACCCTGAAGGCCGAAGCGGAGGGCGCCATTCTCTCCCCTCACCCGGACGGCGCGCGCGCGGTCGTCGCCAAACTGGTGAAGCTCCTCAGCCACCGCGCGGAGACGGCCAGGGGCCGCGCCGAACTCGATGCCACGAAGGATGACATCATCGACGGCCCGCAGCTGATCGAGCTTGCCGAGCGCGAGCTTCTGGCACCTCTCGACCGCAAGGCCCGCGCTCTCATTCTCGGCTCCTCCAAGCGCGTTTCGATCGTCACGGCGGTCAGTCCGCGCGCAATCGTCGACCTTGCCTATGTGCTCTTCGAGGTGACCCGGCTGATCCGCGCCATGGCCGAACTCTATGGCGGCCGGCCCGGCACGCTCGGCCTCGCCCGCCTGATGCGCGATGTGATCGCCCATCTCGCCGTGACGGGATCGATCGCCGTCGGCGACGGGCTTGCCCAGCAGGTGCTCGGCCAGGGACTTGCCTCCAAACTGTCGAAGCGATTGGGCGAAGGCGTGATCAACGGATTGCTTACAGCCCGAATCGGCATCGCAGCCATGGACCTCTGCCGGCCGTTGCCGTTCCGCGCCGTCAAACGCCCCGGAATCGGCGATTTCATCTCGGATATCGCGGCTGTCGGCGGACGGAAAGAGGACGAATAGGCAGGTCGCGGACCACCGCCAACCGGCCTTGGATACCAGTCGTTAACCATTCCCGCCTAAATTACGGGGCACTTAAAGTTGCTGCCTGACAAGGGAAAGTTCATGTATCCGCGCTTCTTTTCGCTTCTCGGCGGCCTCGCCGCCCTGACTGTTGCAGCCACATCGGCCATGACCCCGCAAGCAGAAGCCGCTCCTCGCGACAAGGCCTTCTTCCAGTCGGTCGCGGGGATATGGAAAGGCCCGGGCGAAATCGTCGCCGGCAAATACAAGGGCACCAAGTTCAACTGCAACCTGACCGGCGCCCCGTCTCCCGACGGCGATGTCGGCATCAAGCTCGACGGCACATGCCGCGTCGGCGTCTTCCAGCAGCCCATGTCGGCGGTCATCACCCAGACCGGACGCGGTTATACCGGCAAGTTCCTCGACGGCGCCGAAGGCAAAGGGCTGGACATCGTTTCCGGCTCCGTCAACGGCGACAAGGTCGTGATGGGCATCAACCGCAATCAGCTCAACGGCGCGATGGTTGCGAGCCTGCGGGGCGAAAACAAGATGAACATCACCATTTCCGTCAAGGTCGAGGACCAGATGGTTCCGGTGATCGGGCTCTCCCTCGACCGGGATCTGGATTCCATCGCCGTCGGATCGATCGACCAGTAACAGGCAGAAGCGGGGCGTTCAGGCGCTCCGCCACCAATCCCTGTCGGCCTGCGCAACCTTGATGCCGGCCGTATCGATACTCTGCAGCCAATCACTTACCTTGCGCCCCTTCACGGCAAGTTCCGGCGCGATATCGGCAAGGGGCTGCAGGACAAAGCCGCGTTCGGTCATGCGCGGGTGCGGCACTTCCAGTTTTTCCGTCTTCCGCTCGTGCGCCCCGTAGATCAGGATATCGATGTCAATGGTGCGCGGCCCCCAGCGCTCCAGCCGAATTCGCTTCATGCCGCGCTCGATCGACAGGCAGACGTCGAGAAGTTCCCCGGGCTCCAGGGAGGTTTCCACCAGAGCGCAGCAATTGAAGAAATCCGCCTGATCCGTCTTTCCCCACGGCGGCGTCGAATAGAGTTTCGAGACGGCGAGAACGCGGCAGTCCTCGCGTTGATCGAGCAGCCGGAGGGCTTCTCCCATGGCCGCCGGCGGGTCGCCGATATTGCCACCGAGCCCCAGCGCGGCGACCTCGAAAACCTTGTCAGGCGAAATGCTCAACGCGCACCTCCGCATAGTCCAGGATGCCCGGGATGGGTACGCTCGGCTTGCGCACGGTGATGTCGGCCCGCCTGATCTGCGGCGACCAGGCACAGAGCGCCTTGGCGATATCCTTCGCAAGGGTCTCGATCAGGTTGCGGCGGCTCTGCGTCACGACCTTCTCGACGATCCCATAGGCGATGCCGTAATGGACCGTGCTCTCGACATCGTCCTTCTCGAGCGCTTCGTCCGCCTCCACATGCATCACCACATCGACGAAGAACCGCTGGCCGAGCGTCGCTTCCTGCTCGAAGGCGCCGTGCTTCGCATAGAAGCCGCAATTCTTCAGCGTGATCGTATAGGTGCCCATCAACCGTCCCCCTTCTTTTCGCAGGCATTGACGACGGCCAGCACGGCATCCGCCATCAGAAGCGCATCGCGATTGGCCGCGACATTGTGGACGCGGAAGATCGCCGCCCCCGCAAGCCGCAGGATGGCCGTCGTCGCGGCGGTCGCGACATCGCGCTCATCCGGCCTTTCTCGCCCCGTGACGGCGCCGATGAAGCGCTTTCGGGACGTGCCGGCAAGCAGCGGGAAGCCCAGCCGGTGCAATTCCGCGAAACGCGCCATCAGTTC
The DNA here is from genome assembly GCF_042429745.1 of Neorhizobium puerariae. Lineage (NCBI taxonomy): Bacteria > Pseudomonadati > Pseudomonadota > Alphaproteobacteria > Hyphomicrobiales > Rhizobiaceae > Neorhizobium > Neorhizobium puerariae. The sequence continues at coordinate 30,166 of NZ_JBHMAA010000036.1, forward strand.
CATGTCGTCGCCGCGGTCCTTGGCAAAGCCGAAGCCGGGATCGAGCATGATCGCATCGTCCGCAATTCCGGCGGAGCGGGCCAGCCCGAGCGACCGGGTGAGGAAAAACGCCTGGTCGTCGATCCGGTCGGCGCGCTTTTCCTCTTCGCGTCCGCGGCCCGTATGCATGATGCAGATACCCGCTCCGGTCGCGGCGACAACGGCGGCGATCGCCGGCTCGCGCTGCAGACCGTGCACGTCGTTGACGATATGGGCGCCCGCTTCCACGGCGAGCCTCGCCGTCTCGGCGCGGTAGGTGTCGATGGAAATCAGGGCATCCGTCGCCGCCGAGAGTTTTTCGATGACCGGCAGGACACGGTCCTGCTCTTCCAAGGCGGTCACCTCCGCGGCGCCCGGCCGTGTCGACTCGCCGCCGATGTCGAGAATCACAGCCCCTTCCCGGACACAGGCAAGCGCATGGGCCACGGCGGCGTCGACGCCCGCGTGGCGACCGCCGTCGGAAAAGGAATCGGGCGTGACGTTGACGATCGCCATGATGTGGCCATGCGGGCCGAGTTCGAGGGCACGACCCCGCCCGACGCGCCATGTGCTGTTGCGCCGCGATATCACCGGCCGTCCATCTGTCACAGGGTAACGCAAAATTTCATGCCTTTCTGTTGCGCTCCGGTTGGCTATGCCCCAAGGTCCCCATAAGTTCAACGTCGCAGGCCATAGAATGTTTTCAATGCGCGGAGTCCGCCGGCTTTTCGGTGCAATTCTTCTCCTCTGCGTGATCCCGGCGACGGCCTCGGCCGAGCCTGTCATCAGCAAGACCTATTCCTATTTCCGGATCGGCGGGCGCACCGCCGAAGATCTCGACAAGGAACTCGAGAAACGGGGGCCGACCACCCGCACGACCGGGCATCGCCATCCGGGCGCGACCGAGATCAAGTTCGGCGGCGACGTCACCTATGTGGAAAAAGGCGGCCGCTGCTCGATCGGCGGCGCGCGCGTGACATTGCGCACCCGCATCATCCTGCCTCGCTGGGGCAACCGCAGCCGTGCCAGCGCCGACCTCGGCTTCATCTGGGACACGCTGTCGACCGATATAAAACGGCATGAGGAACGGCACGCGGAGATCGCCCGCAACCACGCCCGCCAGCTCGAACGGGAACTGCTGGCGCTCCCCTCGAACAGGAACTGCGACGCCCTGGAGAAACAGGTGGCGGAAACCACGCGCCAGATCCTCGAGGCCCATGACCGGGAGCAATTGCGCTTCGACCGGGTCGAGGCGACGAATTTCGATGCGCGGATGATGCGCCTTCTGCAATACAACATGCAGCGCAAGGGCAAATAAGCCCGCCTCACCGCTGGATCGTCGCGCCACCCCAAGGCTTTTGCGAGACTTGCGTCGCATCTCGTCAATGACGGGTGATTTATCGTGATGGCCTAAAACACGAATCTCGTATACAAGGTAAGTCATGGCTGATCCATTCCGGCCCCGAACGACGAAACGGACGGGATGGATCACAACGAGATCAGCGTGCTTTTCCGGCCCGGCCGATGTGTTCCACGCAGTTGCTTCAGGCGTTCCCGAGTCACGGTCCCTGTTTCAGTTCTCCTGGCGCGTCTTCAAGCCGCAGGTGTTTCCTCCCTCGCCTGCGGTGATGCGCCCGCCTCGCCTCGCTTGCCGCTTATGCGCAGCGAGGCTTCTTTTTGAACCGTGGCCTGGAAACGGGAAATCAGCCCTGCCGCTCGGGCACGTTGACCACGAGCCCGTCAAGTTCGGGCTTCACCTTGATCTGACAGGAAAGCCGGGAATTCGGCTTCACGTCGAAGGCGAAGTCGAGCATGTCCTCCTCCATCGGGGCCGGAGGTCCCACCTTCTCCGTCCAGTCTTCGTCGACATAGACATGACAGGTGGCACAGGCACAGGCGCCGCCGCATTCCGCTTCGATGCCGGGAACGGAATTGCGAACCGCATTCTCCATAACGGTGGAGCCGGGCTCGGCGTCGATATCGAAGCGCGTTCCGTCGTAGGCAACGATCGTCAGTTTCGTCATGATGTTGGAAATCCGGAATGTTGAAGGGTTGCAGCTCTTATCTAAGCGCGCTGTCTTCCGATAAAACCCCGGCGCAGTCAACTTTTTCGGGCGCCACGGGCTGTTCCAGAGGCGCCCCCAGCAGAAAATCAATGCCCTTAGCGGCAGAGCTTATTAATGAAGTTCTCGACTTCCACCACGGCCGCGCCGACTGCGGCTTTCAGGGCCGCATCCGCGCCGTTGTTTTCAAGCTTCTCGGCCGCGGCGGAAACCTGGAAGGCGCCGACGGCGCCGGCGGCGCCCTTCAGGCGATGAGCGAGTGCCACGGTCGCCGCTGCATCGGCGCCGGCCATGTCCTGCAGCGCGTGCCGCGCCTGGCGGGCGAACATCTGCAGCACTTCCACTTCGAGCGCCTTGTCGCCCATGGTCTGGGTCGCCAGGTGGACGAGGTCGATCGGGCGCTGGTGCGAAGGGCAAGCGCCCTGGTGGTTTTCAGGTGCTTCGAACGCGATACGAACGGCTGCCATTGCCATGGACCTATTTTTCCCTATTGTTCTTCCGGAATGTCCCGAATTGTGCGGGGCATGCGCCGCTATCCCGTTAAATTTCGGCACAATCTGGGCCGGAATCTTCCCATATGGTTAATTTCTGCTAAGCTCCCGGGATTTTAGGGCTTTTGCATCTTCTCATGGTTTAAATTCTGTTAACAACTTTTGGCGCCCCCGGTCGCGGGAGGGCGTTTTAATTGTGCCAGATGGATGAATGTGCCACTACAGTACGACTAGGGTGGCGGGGAATATTCTCCCCTTGCCCCGGATGGCAGATTGGTAAGCTTTCGTTATCATCCGTTTGAAAGAACGGCCGTCCGACATGAGAGTGAACAGGAAATCCGGGTTCCATGAGGGGATGCGGGATTTCCGGCAGGCAATATCCCGTCTTTCGGCCTGCAGGCGGCAGGACGTCGGATGGGGTGGCCGGGCGAGTATGTAACGAGGCGTAACCGCATGGCAAAGAAAACCAGCAGCGAGTCGATCGATGAGACGGCGTTCCAGGCGTTGGAAGATGCTCTGAAGATCAATTTCAACGACGAGACGCCGCGCCCCAAATCAGCGCCCCATGCCTCGGAGGCCAGAGTGTCAGACACATCCAAGCCGCGTCAGGCTTCCTCGCAAGATCAGGATGACGCGCCCGATTCCTTCAAGGCGGCCGTCTCCGAGGCCGCCGCCAGGTCTCCGACTTTCCAGCCCGCCAATGATGCCGGCCGGCGCAGCACCACCGCCATCCTCAGGACGCTCGAAGGCGGCGCGATGCGCTCGGCCATCCGCAATGCCGTGATCCTGTCCATCCTGTGGGCGGTCGCCGGCATCGGCCTCGGCCAGCTCATCTACGGCAACCAGCTCTGGCAGATCACCTCCGTCGAAGGCGTGCTTGCCGCACCCGGCATCGTCGCGCTGGCCGTCGGCATCCTCATTCCGATCATGCTCTTCTTCGCCTTCGCCATCATGATGGCGCGCGCGCAGGACCTGCGGAACGCCGCCCGCTCCATGGCCGAGGTGGCGCTTCGCCTTTCCGAGCCGGAGACCGTCGCTTCCGAACGCATCATGAGCGTCGGCCAGGCCGTTCGCCGTGAAGTCTCGGCGATGAACGAAGGCATCGAACGCACCATCGCGCGCGCCGCCGAGCTTGAAACGCTCGTCCATTCGGAAGTCAACGCGCTGGAGCGCAGCTTCACCGACAACGAATTGCGCGTGCGCGGGCTCGTGCATGAACTCGGCGCCGAACGCGACGCGATCGTCAATCATGCCGAGCGCATCCGCTCCTCGATCGTCGGCGCGCACGACCAGCTCAAGGAAGAACTGTCGCTGGCGACCGAGGAGATTTCCATCCGCCTCGCGACCTCGGGCGAGGCCTTCGCCTCGATGATCGACACGCGCGCAGCCACGCTGATGGAGAAATCCAATACCGCGGGCGAAGCTCTCGGCACGCTGCTCAGCAACAAGGCGGAGAGCCTGCTGCAGACCCTGAACTCCTCGGGCTTTGCGCTGGCCCACGAGTTCGACGAGCGGATGGAGCAGATCACGTCCGTGCTTTCGCAGCGCGGCCAGGCGCTGCTGAACGAGTTCCAGACCCGGGCCTCCACGCTCGACGCCAATACGGAAAAGCTGAACGCGGCGCTTGCCGACCGCACCCGCCAGCTCAACGAAACCCTGCTTGCCCGCACCCGCGAGATCACCGAGGGCCTGACCGACAGCGAAAGGACGCTCACCGGCTCCCTCGACGGCATCCTCGCCGCGCTCAACAGCTCGCTCGACGAGAAGAGCTCTTCGTTCCGCCAGAGCCTCCAGAGCACCGTCGACGACGTGGTCATGGATCTCGACATGCGTTCCGGCTTCTTCGAGGAACGGCTGCAGGCCACGGTCGGCCAGCTCAGCACGACTTTCGATGAGAGCATCTCGCAGTTCACGTCGGCGTTCGACCAGCGGGCCGGCACGCTCGACAGCAAGCTCATGGACAGCCTTGCCCGCATCAACGAGACCGTGGCGAGCGGCTCGGAATCGATCGAGAACATCCTCGGCTCCAGCATCGAGCGCATCAGTTCCTCGCTGACCGACCAGTCGCTCGCGCTGGCGACGACGCTGGGAACCGGCCAGGAAGTGCTCGATTCCATGCTCGAAAGCCGCTCTCGCGAACTTTCGGACGCTCTGACGGCACGCAGCGGCGAAATCCAGGACACCCTCGCCTCCCGCGCCGCCGAGATTCACACCGTTCTCGGATCGCGCGTCGGCGAGCTTCAGGATACGTTCGCGAACGCCCATCAGGCGATCGACGGCGCGCTCGCATCCCATGCCGCCGGCATCCAGAGCACATTTGCGTCGCGTACCGGCGAGATTCAGGATTCGCTTGCAAGCGCGCACCAGACCATCGATGGCACGCTCGCATCCCATGCGGCTGGAATCCAGAACGTGCTCGGATCGCGCGTCGGGGAGATCCGGGACTCGCTTGCAACCGCCCATCAGGCGATCGACGGCACGCTCTCATCCCATGCCGCCGGCATCCAGAGCACGCTCGGATCAGGCGTCGGCGAGCTTCAAGAAGGGCTTGCGAATGCACGGCAGGCGATCGACGGCCTGTTCAGCGAAAGCGGCAGCAACCTTCTCAACACGCTTTCGGAAAACCAGACCAGGTTCGAGCAGGGGCTGGCGATCCGTTCGGGTGCGATCATCGCGGCCCTTTCCGGCAGCCACGACCATCTGACCGAGGTGCTGGGCCAGAAGACCGCGGCGCTCGACGCGCTGATGTCCAATGCGCCGGAGCGCCTGGCCGGCATGTTCGACGAACGGGCGGAGCACATTGCCCGCACGCTCACCGAAAGCGAACAGCGGATCAGCGGCGATCTCGGCCGCCATGCCTTGGAGATGCAGGCGTCGCTCGACACCAATCGCGAGCGGATTTCCGAAATCCTTCAGGACAAGTCGATGGAAATCGCCACGTCCTTCGCGCTCGGCGAGGATCGCCTCACCGGCACGCTCGATGAGAAGGCGGAAGCCCTCGCCCGCACGCTCTCGGATACGGAACAGCGGATCGGCAGCGATCTCGGCCGCCGGACGTCCGAAATCCATGAGGCGCTGAATACCAACCGCGACAAGCTCGCCGAAATCCTCGACGACAAGTCGATGGAGATCGCGACCGCCTTCGCGCTTGGCGAGGACCGTCTCACCGGCATGCTCGATGAGAAGGCAACGGCATTCGCGGGCGCGCTCGCCGACGCGGACGGCCGCATCGAGCAATCCTTCGCCGCGCGGACGGAAGCCATTCGCAACGCCTATGCGGACAATCAGCTCAACCTCGACCTGGCGCTCGAGAACCGCACCGCGGAGCTGTCGCGTCTCCTGGAAACGGGTGGGGAACGCCTCGAACACGCCGTGGGAGGCGCCGCCAACCGCATCGAAAATGCGCTGGCAGATGGAGCACACCGCTTCGAAACCGGCATGACCGACGGACTGGAGCGCATGGAGGCCGTGCTCGGCTCCACGCAGGAACGTATCGCCGCCACGATCGGCCTTGGGCATCAGCAGATGGAAGCGACGCTGGGTTCCGGCCACGATCAGCTCCGCGAGACGCTCGATGAGCGCACCGGCATGATCGCCTCGACGCTCGGCGAGGCGCAGAACCAGATCGGCAGCCTGATGAACGACCAGGCGACGTCTCTCAGCACGTCGATCGCCGCCAGCGCCGGCATGCTGGAAATGTCGCTGGAAGGCCATCAGAGTGCCTTGAAGGGCGCCATCGACACGGCCGGTCAGTCGCTGGAAGAACGCCTGCGCGACAATGTCGGCACGCTCGCCACCCGGCTTTCCGATGCCGCCGGCGAGATCGGCCGGTCGGCGGACGCCTTCTCCAACCGCATCCGCCAGACCGTGGGCGGAGTTCAGGAAGCGCTCGAAGAAACCGGCGGGCGCATCGAATCCACCTTCGGCGGCCTGGAAGGCCGCATCCGCGACGAGATCCTCAGCGCGACCCAGCTTGTCGACACCGCCGGGAGCACGCTTTCCGAAGCGCTCGGCAGCCGTGCCGCCGAATTCGGCCGTGTGGCCGGGGAAGCGACGGACCGGATCGAAGAAACCATGGACAGCCGCACCGCCCGCATCGAAGAACGGCTCGGCACGATCGACCGTGCGCTGACCATCGGTCTCGACAACGTGACCAAGACGATCGAAGGTAAAGCCGTCGGTCTCGCCTCGACGTTGCGCGAGGCCGTCAGCGCCGCCGCCCAGAGCATGGATGCGGAAGCCACCCGCTCGGCCGAAGTGCTTGCCCGCGCCGGCGCGGAATTCACCGAGGAGCTGACCACCCGCAACAGCGAGTTCACCAAGGCGATCGAGGAACGCTCCACGCAGATCGTCGGACGGATATCGGAAACGCAGAACCGGCTCGCCGGTCAGGCCGCAACCGTGGCCCATGCCTTCTCCGAGGCCGGCAACGCGATCGTCAACAAGGTGGCGGAAGCCGACAGCCTGGTGAAACGCCAGGTCACGGCGATTTCCGAAGCGCTCGATGACGCGCAGAAGGCGCTCGGCTCACGCGGCGACGATATCCGCACCGCGCTGACCGAGACGGCAACCCAGCTCGACACCGCGATGGACGCCGTCGACCGGGCGCTTGCCGCACGCGGCGACGCCATCCGCTCGGCCCTCGATACCCGCGCCCGCGATCTGAACTCCATGCTCGCAAGCCGATCGGCCGAACTGGCGCGTCTTCTCGACGAAAAGGCGAAGCCGATCGTCGAGGAATATGCCGAAACCGGTCGCGCCGCCGTCGAACAGATCACGACCGCCGCCCAGCAGGGCGCCGAGCGCCTGACCTCGGCTGCGGAAGAGACGACCGCGCGGATTCGCGACGAGAACTCGGCGCTGATCGACGCGATCGCCGCCAGGACGAACGATACGCTCGCGGCAATCAGCCAGCGCACGGAAAATGCCGCAGGCACCATGCGCTACGTCGAACAGGGCCTTTCCGTCGCGGTCAACGGCCTCATCGACAAGCTGGCGGACAGCAATGCCAGCATCAGCGCACTGGTTCAGCAGGCGACGCAGGAGATCGGCACCAGCGCCGATACCGTCGTGGAACAGCTCGCGGAAGCCGACCGCAGGCTTGGCGCCACCGCCAGCCGCTTCACGCAGTCGGCCAGCCATGCCTCCGACATCGTTTCCAGCTCGACCCGCATGCTCGAAACCAATATCGAGCGCATGTCGGAAGTCTTCGGCCAGACGCTCGATCAGGTCGGCGGCATCGTCGGCCGCTTCGACGAGCATTCACGGGTTCTTTCCGAGGCGTCCGATCTCCTCGGCGCCGCCCAGTCCAACCTCGTAAGCACGCTCGACGAGCGCCAGAGCGCGTTGCGCAGCCTGGCAGGCGGCCTCGTCAAGCGTTCCGAAGAGATCGAAGGGACGATGCGCAGCCTGACGAACCTCGTCGACAGCGCGTTCGAGAAAGCGGAAGAGCGTTCCCTCCAGGTCGGTTCCCGCCTGCGCGAGAGCCTGCACGCCTCGTTCGCGGATATCGGCCGTACGCTGGGGGAAACCCAGCACCGCGCCGAAATCACCGCCGACGCGATGCGGGAGGCTCTGGTCAATGCCGGCGGAGAAGCCAACCGCTCCATCGAAGCGACCCTCTCCGACGCCGAAAAGCGCACCCGCGACCTGTCCGAACGGATGCGCGGAAGCATCGCGGCCTCGCTCGGTGACGTCGAGCGGCTGCTGTCGGACGCGACCAGCCGGTCCGGCAGCGCGGCCGAGCAGCTTCGCGACACACTGCGGGAATCGGTCGAGGAAGCAATCGGCCGCTTCTCCGGCGCGACGGAGGAAATCCGCCGTTCGGCACAGGATATCCGCCGCGAACTGGACGTCACCCGCTCGGAACTGAAGCGCGGCGCCTTCGATCTTCCCGAGGAAGCCAAGGAAAGTGCTGCCGCCATGCGCCGCGCGGTCGCCGAACAGATCAAGGCCCTGCAGGACATTTCCGCACTGGTCGGCCGTTCGACGCAGAATTTCGAAGTCTCCGAGGCATCGGCAGCCCGCCCGGCTCCGGCACCGCAGCCGGCGCGTCCGCAGCCCTCCGCTGCCGCGGCGATCCCGCAGCCCGCTCCGGCCGCACCACGCAACGATCCCTACGCCTCCGGTTCGTTGCGCGGGTCGCTCCCGCTCGACCGTCCGGCCTCCTCGCCGGCCCCGCGCGCGCAGGAACCGGCGCCCCGCGGCGGCAACGCGGGCGACGACGGATGGATCAGCAACCTGCTGCGCGGCGCCTCCCGCGATGAGGCCGCGCAGCAGGCTCCTGCCGCGCGCCAGCAGCAACCGACGCCGCGTGCGGCTGAACCGGCTCCAGCGCCGGCACCGCGCAGCAACGGCGACAACCGCAATCCGCGTCATATGGTCGAATCGCTGAATTCGCTTTCGGTCGATATCGCCCGCGCCATCGATCACGATGCTTCGGTCGACCTGTGGCGGCGCTACCAGCGTGGCGAACGCGACGTCTTCACCCGCCGCCTCTACACGCTGAAAGGCCAGCAGACCTTTGACGAGATCAAGCGCAAGTACGAACGGGAGCCGGAATTCCGCACCGCCGTCGATCGCTATATCGCCGATTTCGAGAAGCTGCTCGCAGACGTCGCCCGCACCGATCGCGACAAGACGGTGACGCAGAGCTACCTTACCTCGGATACGGGCAAGGTCTACACGATGCTCGCCCACGCCGCCGGCCGGTTCAGCTAAAAACCGGCCCAGGCCCGAGCCGAAACAGGCAAACGAAAAGGCCGCCCTTCGGGGCGGCCTTTTCGTTTCGATGAAAGAACTTGATCCGATGAAAGAATTTGGAAAGAGCCCGGCGTTCGAGGCTTGAACGCCCCCGGCGGGATCACATCGACTTCAGGGCCCAATCGACGATCTCGGCGCCGACCCTGGCAAAGGCCTTGTCCAGCGCCGTGATGAAATTGCGGTTCTCGGAGCCTGCAACGGGTACGGTCGCCCGGAAGACGCTCTGGGCGCGCACCGTGCCGTTGCGGTCGTTGAGAAGCTTTGCGGAAATCTCCACGTTCGCCACCCGCGGGCTGCCCGCCGTCACCTCGAAAGCGCGAATGTCGGTGACGACCTGATAGTCGATCGCCAGTCCCTGCCCCGGCTTGCCGACGCCGCCGAGCCGGCCGGAATTCTCGAAGGCTTCCACGAGCTTCGACTGGACGAGCGCCGGCAGGCGGTCTCCCCAGCGGGAATCGGCGAGATACTGGATTTCGGACGACGACACGCGCACGACCACCTGCTCGCTGTTCAGCAGCTTCAATGCCGTCGGCTCGGGGATGAGGACCTGCCTGTTGCGTGCGGAAGGCCCCTGCGCGGAGGGCGTTATCGACAGGTCGAACGTGTCGTTGTTCGCGCTGCTGCCGCAGCCGGTCACCAGCACCGCCATGAGCGGCAGTGCCGCGAGCAGAAACGGACGGCGGATCGCACGTCGCCGCAGGAACTCCGAACCGGTCATCAAACCCCCATTCTCCAGCACTGAACGCCCCATTTACCGCCGCGTCCTGCCATCATACTGCTTTACCGTCTCGCCACCGAAGATCAGCCGCTGCGGATTCTGATCGAAATTGTTGATCGTCTGGTCGAGCGACTGCACGGTCCGGCGCGCGTCGTTCACCAGCGTCTGGATGTCCCGCAGGCCGCTGGACGAGAAGCGCGACAGGTTGTCGGCAATCGGCCCGACACGGGCGTTGATATTGTCCGCAACGGTCCGGAAGGATTCGAGCGTCTTGCGAACCTCGACGAAAAGCCCCTGGGAATCGTCGCTCGATACCAAGCCATCCACCTTGGCGAGGATGCCGTCGACCCGGCTGGAGGCGTCGTTCAGCTTCCTGGCGAGTTCGGTGAAGTCGCCGATGGCCCGGTCGATATCTTCCTTGCGGTGAGCGAAATTATCCACGACGCTGCGCGCGGAGTTGACCGTCTGGCGGGCATCCTCGGAGGCGGCCGTGATGTTGCCGATGGTTGTCCGGACCTGATCCGGGTTGACGGAGCTCAAGACCGTATCCGCGCGCCTCAAGAGGGTCTGGGCGTCGGTTCCCGCCTGCTGGAAGCTGGCGGCGGCGTCCTTCACATTCGCCACCAGATCCCCGAAATTGTCTGAGGCGTTGGCGATATTGCGGGTGGCGCGCTCCGTGTTGGAAACGACGGCATTGATCTTTTCCGCGTCGATCGCGCTCACCAGCCGTTCGGCGGCCTCAAGCGTCGAGTTCAACGTTCCCGACACCCGGTCGATGGTGACCGAAAGCGTCGAGAGGCTGTTGAGGAACTTGTCGATACTGTCCGAATTCTGGGCGAGCGAGGACGTGAACGTCTCCACGTTGCGGATCGTCTGGGTGAGCGGCCCGCGCGCATCCGCCACGAACCCCTGGATATCCCCGATCGCCTGGTCCGCGCGCTGCAGGATCTTGTCGGCGGTCGCAAGCAGGTTCGTCACGCTCGACTGTTCGGCGATCAGTACGGCCGGCCGGCCGTTTTCCAGCGCCTTCTGGAGGATGTTCTCCTCCCCCTTGGCGCCGCCGGAAAGCTCGATATAGGCGGCGCCCGTCAGGCCCTGCACCTCAAGCCTCGCCTGGGTGGACTGATAGACCGGCGCGTCGGCCCTCACTTCCGTGAACGCGATCGAATAACGCGGGTCATCCGGGTCGATGCTGAGGCCGCGCACGGAACCCACCGCAATGCCGTTGAAGCGCACCGGAGACCCGATGGACAGGCCGTTCGCGGAGCCCGGAATGCGGATCGCCAGTTCGGCCGTCGGCCCGCCGCGGCCGGACTGGGCCATCCAGTAGACAAAGCCGAAGGCGGCTGCGATCACCAGCAGCGTGAAGAATCCGACAAGGGCGTAGTTGGCTCTGGTTTCCATGGATTACGTCACTTCTCTACTTCTGCAGCCGGCTGCTTTTCATGAATTACGACCGACCGCGCCCGCTTGCCTCGGAAATAGGACTGAACCCATGGATCGTCGCAGGCAAACATATCCTCAAGCGTACCTTCCACCAATACCCGTTTCTGGCCAAGCACAGCAATACGGTCGCAAACCGAAAAAAGGCTGTCGAGATCATGTGTTACCATGTAGACCGTGAGGCCCAGCGTATCGCGCAGCTTGGCAATCAGCGCGTCGAAATCGGCCGCTCCGATCGGGTCGAGACCGGAGGTCGGCTCATCGAGAAAAACCAGGGCCGGGTCGAGCGCCAGAGCGCGCGCGAGCGCAGCGCGCTTGATCATGCCGCCCGAAAGTTCCGACGGATACTTGTCGGCCGCATCCGGCGGCAGGCCGACCATCTCGACCTTCAGATAGGCGAGCTCATCCATCAGTTCCTGCGGCAGGTCGAGATATTCGCGCATCGGCAGTTGGATGTTCTCCTTCACCGTCAGCGCCGAAAAGAGCGCGCCGTGCTGAAAGAGGACGCCGAGTTGCATATCCACCATCATGCGCCCGTCTTCCGTGGCGTTGTCGTAGTCGACGCCCAGGATTTCGATCGTGCCGGACCGGTGCGGCAGCAGGCCGAGCACAGTCCGCATCAGCACGGATTTGCCGGTGCCGGAAGCCCCGACGAAACCGAGGATCTCGCCCCGGTAAACGTCGAGATCGAGCTTTTCGAGCACCAGCTTGTCGCCGAAGCCGACGGTCACGTCGCGCACCGACAGCACGATCTTCCGACCGTCCGGCTGATCCTTCGCATCGTTCAGAGGCATTTCTTCCAAGCCGCTCTCCATCAGAAATCGATCGCGGAATAGAAGATGGCGAAAAGCGCATCCATGAGGATGACGGCGAAGATCGCTTTCACCACCGACGTGGTGACATGCTGGCCGAGCGATTCGGCGCTGCCACCCACCTTCATGCCTTCGACGGCTGCGACGATGCCGATCGCCAGGGCCATGAACGGCGCCTTGATCATGCCGGAAGCCACCGACGTGTGGTCGATCGCCTCGTGCAGGCGCGACAGATAGGTATCGAACGTGATGCCGGAATAGGCCCAGGCCACGACAGCCGCCCCGACGAGGGCTGCGAAATTGGCAATGATCGTGAGAAGCGGCAAAGCCACCGTCAGCGCCACCAGCCGGGGAAAGATCAGCACCCCGACCGGATTGAGGCCGATGACGGTCAGCGCGTCGATCTCCTCGCGCATCTTCATCGAACCGATCTCGGCGGTGATCGCGCTTCCCGAACGGCCGGCGATCATGATCGCGGTCAGCAGCACGCCGATCTCACGCAATTGCAGGATGCCGACGAGGTCGACCACGAAGATTTCCGCGCCGAAATAGCGGAGCTGGAAGGCGCCCTGCTGGGCAATGATCGCACCGATCAGAAACGACATCAGCACGATGATCGGCACGGCGCGCACGCCCATGCGGTCGATATGGGTGACGACCGAGGCGGGCGACACGCCGGCGCCACGGCCGAGCTTCATCTGCGCGCCGCGAACCGCGGAGCCGAGAATGTGCATGGCGGCGTAGAAATCGCCGCCGAGACCGACCATGGCTTCTCCGGTCGGTGAAAAAAGGCGTTCGAACAACGTGCCTTTCTTGCTCCCGTCGGCCGGGGGGACCGGCGCTTTTTCCGGCAATACGCCGATCAGTTCCTGGATGGGGCCTTCGCCGCCGACCAGCACGGCCTCGCGGCCCTGTTCGCCCTTGGCCGTCAGAAGCCGGCGGACCAGCCATGCGCCGGCCGTGTCGATTCCGGCAATGCCGCTCAGGTCGATCTCCAGCCTGCCCTGCCCGCCGGCCTTTTCAAGCTTTTCGATATCCTTCAGGATTCCGGAAATCGTGGTGCCTCGCCAGTCGCCGCTCAGCGCATACCGTTCGCCGCCGCCGCCCATCATCTCCTCCGCTCTGATTTCGGCTGCCTTCGACGTCACGGCTGTCTTTCACGCTTGCAGGTCATGTGGAGTTCCAACGCCATGCGATTGATCGCATTTGCGAGACGCGCAATATAGCCGCCTCATAAGGATTTGCCACAACGGGACGCGTAAAACCATGGGCCGTCACCTCGAAGCCACAATCGAAACCTTCCCGATCGCCGGCAAGTTCACGATTTCACGCGGCTCCAAGACGCAAGCCGAGGTCATCACCTGCACGATCCACGAAGGCGGCGTCTCCGGGCGCGGCGAATGCGTTCCCTACAAGCGTTATGGCGAAAGCATGGAAGGGGTGATGGCGGATATACGATCGGTCGCCGACGCGATTCGCGACGGTTTGACGCGGGAAGAACTGCAGTCCCGGATGCAGCCGGGAGCGGCACGCAATGCGGTCGATTGCGCCCTCTGGGACCTTGACGCCAAACGGACAGGCAGGCGAGTCGCCGACGTGATCGGCGCGTCGCATACCAAACCGTTCGTCACGGCATTCACTCTGTCGCTCGGCGAACCGGAAGCCATGGCCGCCGAGGCCCGGAAGAACGCGGCGCGCCCGCTTCTCAAGATCAAACTCGGAACGGACAACGACGAGGCCCGGCTTCGCGCCGTCCGCGAGGCCGCGCCGGATTCGCGCATCATCGTCGATGCGAACGAGGGATGGACCGAGGACAACCTTGCCCATCATATGGCAATCGCTGCGGAAACCGGCGTATCGCTGATCGAACAGCCGCTGCCCGCCGGCAAGGACGGCGCGCTCTCGGGAATCCGCCGGCTGGTCTCCGTTTGCGCCGATGAGAGCGTGCATGCCACCAAGGACCTGCAAAACCTTCGGGACTGCTACGACGCCGTCAATATCAAGCTCGACAAGACCGGCGGCCTGACCGAGGCGCTCGCCATGAAGGCGGAGGCGCAGCGGCTCGGGTTCGCGGTGATGATCGGCTGCATGGTCGGCTCATCGCTCGCCATGGCGCCGGCCGTCCTGCTCGCCCAGGACGCCGACTATGCCGATCTCGACGGGCCGCTTCTGCTGGCCCGCGACCGCCCCGGCGGGCTCCTTTACGAAGGCTCGCTCGTCCACCCGCCGGAAGCCGGTCTCTGGGGCTGAAGCTGAAGCCTTGCCGCAAGCGCGATGATCGCAAGACCGGTCAGCGCAAGAACCGACATCGCGAGATAGCTCATCAGCCCGAATTGCCGATACAGCACGCCGGAGAGCAGGGTCGAAAGCGCCAGGAACAGGCCGTTGTAGAAGACATAGGCGCCCTGCATCGAGGACTCCTGGTCCTCGCGCACGGATTCCACCAGCCTGTGCTGCAGACCGATATGCACGAAGGCGAAACTGAAAGCATGCATGGCCTGTAGAACCACATAGCCCCAGAAGCCGAGCGGCATCGGAAACAGCGCCCAGCGGAGAACCGAAACCGCGCAGCCGATCCGCATCAGCGTCCAGGGCGCAATACGGCTCGCCAGCCAGCCGGTGGCAAAGAAGACCAGAATTTCCGAAACGACCGCGGCACTCCAGAGGATGCCGGTCGAGCCGCTCGAAAGCCCGATCTGCTGCCACTGGATGGTGCCGAACGCATACAGCATGCCATGGCTCGACTGGGCCACCGAGGCGCCGATCATCAGGACGTGCAGATCGAGCCGCTTCAGAGAACTCGGCTGCAGCGTCTTTTCGGTCCCCGGGCGCACCGCCGCCCGCCCCAGTCTTGGCGCCGCGAAGGCAGCCGCGACCGTCAGCAGGAAACCGGCCGCCATGGTCAACGGAACGACATGAAAGCCCCAGATGCCGAGCAGTTCGCCGGCGACGAGCGTCACCGCCACGAAGCCGATGGAACCCCAGACACGCATCGATCCGTATGGAAAGCCCCAGCGGCGCACGCCGGTCACCGCAATCGATTCGACGATCGGCGCATAAGGGGCGAAGACCGCCGACTGGATGCCGATAACCAGCAGAACGGACCAGAAGTCGCGGGTGAGAACCATGGCCAGGGCCGTCAGCAGCGAAAACGCGCCGGACCAGGCAAGTATCAGGGTCCGCTCGTTCAGGCGGTCGGCAAAAAAGCCGGCGACAGGCGCTGCGAGAACGCGCAGCAGGAGCTGCATCGCCAGGACGATGCCGATCTCGTATTCCGTAAAGGCAAGCCCGGCGAGCCAGACGGGCAGATAGGGCAGAATGACGCCATTCACCCCTAGCGGCGCTCCGTAGGCAAGGGCGCAGCGCAACTGAAAGAACGGAGACGCGCCAGGCGTCTTATTTGCGGGAATCACGATTTCACGGGTAGGTTGCTGAAACTGTCAGCTTACCTAACACAGCCTCCCGGCCCTGCCTATGGCAAGAAATGGCAGTCCGGTACGCTTTCCGCAGCAGCCGCCTCAGGCTGCCTGCATGTCCTCGACGGACTGCGGCTTCGGCAGCGCCTTGATCTCGGCGGTCGTACCGATCTGCTGCCAGGAGATCATTTCGAGCGTTCCGTCGTGGTTCTCGGCAATCGCCGTGCAGCTCTCCACCCAGTCGCCCGTATTGACGTAGTGGATGCCTTCGATGTCCTCCATCACCGCGTGATGGATATGGCCGCAGATGACGCCGTCGACGTTGTTGCGGCGGGCCTCGTCGGCCACGACGCGCTGGAACTCGCCGATGAAGTTGACTGCGTGCTTGACCTGCAGCTTCGCCCAGGCGGAGAAGGACCAGTATGGCATGCCGAGACGGCGGCGGATCGCCGCCAGACCGATATTGATGACGATCGCCGCGTCATAGGCCCAGTCGCCGAGATAGGCGAGCAATCGGGCATTGCGCACCACGACGTCGAATTCGTCGCCATGGAGGATCAGGTATTTCTTGCCGTCGGCCATTTCGTAGATTGCACGTTCCGCCACCTCGATGCCGCCGAAATGGGTGCCCGGGAAGGAGCGCAGGAATTCGTCGTGATTGCCGGGGATGTAGACGATGCGGGTGCCCTTGCGCGCCTTGCGCAGAAGCTTCTGCACCACATCATTGCAGCCCTGCGGCCAGTACCAGTTCCGCTTCAGGCGCCAGCCGTCGATGATATCGCCGACCAGGAAGATCGTATCGGCTTCATGATAACGCAGGAAGTCGATCAGGAAATCCGTTCGGGCGGCCTTGGAACCCAGATGCACGTCCGAAATGAAGAGCGTTCTGAAATGCCTTGTATCCACTTGACCGGTCACGAAGTCATCCTTTCGCCGCCGCTTTTGGGATTTTCAAAATCAGACTCGTGTTTCAGGATGATGACAGGGCACTGGAAAAGCCCGCCCCGGCGCCGCTTCCGCAGCGTTCCGATTTCTGCCGCGGGCGCAAATTAGCTGCTGTCGCGCCCGGCCGATTGATGTATGGAGAACACTCCGCCTTTGGCCCATCAAGACACAAAAGACACGCCAGGAGACATCATGAACGCGCAGGACAAACCGAAACCGCAGACCCTGCCGGTCAGCGGCGATCTCGACGAGCAGGCGCTGTTCTTCCACCGCTATCCCCGGCCCGGCAAGCTGGAGATCCAGGCGACCAAGCCGCTCGGCAACCAGCGCGACCTGGCGCTCGCCTATTCGCCGGGCGTCGCGGCTCCCTGCCTCGCCATCCGCGACAATCCGGATGCGGCCGCCGACTTCACGGCCCGCTCCAATCTCGTCGCCGTCATCTCCAACGGCACGGCGGTGCTCGGCCTCGGCAATATCGGGCCGCTCGCCTCCAAGCCGGTCATGGAAGGCAAGGCCGTCCTCTTCAAGAAATTCGCCGGTATCGACGTCTTCGACATCGAGATCGACGCCGAAACGATCGAAGCCATGGTCTCGACCGTCTCGGCGCTCGAACCGACCTTCGGCGGGATCAACCTCGAAGATATCAAGGCGCCGGAATGTTTCGAGGTCGAGCGCCGCCTGCGCGCCAAGATGAACATCCCGGTCTTTCACGACGACCAGCATGGCACGGCGATCATCGTCGCCGCCGCGATCCTGAACGGGCTGGAGCTTGCGGGCAAGAACATCGCCGATGTGAAGATCGTCACGTCCGGCGCCGGCGCCGCCGCGCTCGCCTGCCTGCATCTCCTCGTCTCGCTCGGCGCGAAGAAGGAGAATATCTGGGTCCACGACATCGAAGGCCTCGTCTATGACGGCCGGAACACGTTGATGGACGAGTGGAAGGAAATCTACGCCCAGAAGACCGACAAGCGCGTGCTGGCCGACAGCATCGACGATGCCGACGTCTTCCTCGGCCTCTCGGCCGCCGGCGTGCTGAAGCCCGAACTGCTGGCCCGCATGGCGCCGAAACCGCTCATCATGGCGCTTGCCAACCCGACGCCGGAAATCATGCCGGAGCTGGCCCGCGCCGCCCGCCCGGACGCGATGATCTGCACCGGACGCTCGGACTTCCCGAACCAGGTCAACAACGTCCTGTGTTTCCCCTACATCTTCCGCGGCGCGCTCGATTGCGGCGCCCGGACGATCAACGAGGACATGAAGATGGCGGCGGTCAAGGCGATCGCAGCCCTTGCCCGCGAGGAAGTCTCGGATGTGGCGGCAAAAGCCTATTCCGGCGACACGCCCGTCTTCGGCCCGGACTACCTCATCCCCTCGCCGTTCGATCCGCGCCTCATCCTGCGCATCGCGCCGGCCGTGGCCAAGGCCGCCGCCGAAAGCGGCGTGGCGGCGCGGCCCATCCAGGATTTCGACGCCTATCTCGACCAGCTGAACCGCTTCGTCTGGCGCTCCGGCTTCATCATGAAGCCGATCTTCACCGCCGCCAAATCGGCCGAGAAGAAGCGGGTCATCTTCGCGGAAGGCGAAGACGAGCGCGTGCTGCGCGCCGCCCAGGTCCTGCTCGAGGAAAAGACCGCAACCCCGATCCTGATCGGCCGCCCCTCCGTCATCGAGGCCCGGCTCAAGCGTTTCGGCATCCGCATCCGGCCGGATGTCGATTTCGCCGTGGTCAACCCGGAAGACGATCCGCGCTACCGCGACTATGTCGACGACTACTTCGCGCTGGTCGGCCGCAGGGGCATCAACCCGGAAACGGCCCGCACCATCGTGCGTACCAACAACACGGTGATCGGCGCGCTTTCCGTCAAGCGCGGCGAGGCCGATGCGCTGATCTGCGGCGTCGAGGGGGGCTACGACAGGCACCTGCGCGACGTCGACCAGATCATCGGCCGCCGTCCGGGCGTCTGCGCGTTCTCGGGCCTCAGCCTCGTGATCTCGCAGCGTGGCGCGCTCTTCCTGGCGGACACGTTCGTCAACTACAATCCGTCCGTCCAGGAAATCGCCGAGATCACCGTCCTGGCGGCCGAGGAAGTCCGTCGCTTCGGCATCGTCCCGAAGGCGGCGCTGATCTGCCATTCGAACTTCGGTTCACGCGATTCCGAAAGCGCGCAGAAGATGCGCAGCGCCCTCAAACTGGTGCGCGAGCGCGCCCCCGATCTTATAGTGGACGGCGAAATGCAGGCAGGTTCGGCCCTTTCCGAAGCCGTGCGCAAGCGGGCCATGCCGAACAGTTCACTGACCGGCGACGCCAACCTGCTGATCTTCCCGAACCTCGACGCCGCCAACATCTCGCTCGGCATCGTGCGGAACATGACCGATGCCCTGCATGTCGGCCCGGTCCTGCTCGGCGCGGCCATGCCGGTGCACATTCTCTCTCCGTCGGTGACGTCGCGCGGCGTCGTAAACATGGCGGCGCTCGCCGTCGTGGAAGCATCGCAGCCCAATCTTGATGTTAATTCTTAAATCCTGACAACAGGCATCTGAAAATAAACGGTAATTTACACCAATATCTATCGCAGAACTGAAGCAGCTGCGATAGTCCGTGGTGACTGCCTTTATCATATTGTCAACCGGCCTCGTCCATGATGCGATCTGCCAATCGGAGAGAAAGCCGGATCATGCCTGTGCTTCGCGGCCTGTTGATCGCCCCGCTTCTGCTTGTCCCCGCCGCAGCCGCCGCACGGGATATCGCCACCTGCGCGGCCCTTTACCGGCAGCTCAACAATGCGCCGCAGATCATCGGCAATACCGGCGAGATGCGGCGTTTCGCGCAGGAACTCAGCCAGCAGAACAGCGATATCCGCATGCTCAGGATCGAGATGCGCCGGGCCGGCTGCAGTACGGGCAGCGTCGTTACCCTCGGCAATGCGAATAGCGAGGTCTGCGAGGAAATGCGGCAGGCCCTCGACACGCTGGAGCAAAGCCGCGACGCGCTGACGGCCGAGCGAAACAACGCCCGGCAAATCACGAGGCCTTCGGAGGAGCGCAACGCCATCCTGACGGCGATCCGCGCCAACAACTGCATTCCATCCGACGTGGAGGAGGACCACAAGGAAAGGCTGAAGGTGCAGGGCCTCGAACTGCCGGGCAAAGAGCCCTATTCCGGCATCACCCACCTGCATACCGGCGAACCGCAGCGGCAGCAGGCGGCGCCGGCAGCCGAGCCTTCTCCTCCTCCGGAACGTCCCTACGATCCCAACAGGAAGGTGCGCATGGTCGGCCCGACATTCCTGCCCGAGGAAAACATCGATCTGGCCCATCCGAAATCGAGCGGGCCTCAGCCGCAGCAATGAAGCGCGAAGGCGGGGCGCGATCTTGCCGGTCTGCGCCTTACGCTTTCGGCCCTCGTTTCATGATGTCGCCGGCGCAAGATCGCTGCGCATTCCTGTGCGCCATGCTTCAGCGCGCCTGCCACCGATCATGGAAGACCAGATCTTCGAGCGGCAGGCGCTGACGCCAGCCTTTGAGCGCGAGTTCCGGTTCGGCGTAAAGCCGGTCGACGTAACCGAGGCAGAGCCAGGCGACGATCTCGACGCGCTCCGGGATGCCGAGCAGGGCCCGCACGTCCCGGTCGTGAAAGATGCTGACCCAGCCGACGCCGACGCCTTCCGCCCGCGCCGCGAGCCAGAGGTTCTGCACGGCGCAGACGGCCGAGTAGACATCCATGCGCGGATTGTGGGTGCGGCCGAGCACCACCGGCCCCGCCCGGTCCGGATCGCAGGTGACGCAGATCGACAGCGGCGCCTTGCGGATGCCTTCGAGCTTGAGGCTGCGGTAGAGATCGCGCCGTTCCTGCGGAAACATCTCCGCCGCTTCGTCATTGGCGCGAGAGAATGCCGCCCAGGCGGCCTCCCGCACCGCCGCGTCGCGGATCAGAATGAAATTCCAGGGCTGCATGAAGCCCACCGACGGCGCCGCATGCGCCGCGCGGAGCAGCCGCATCACCAGGTCGTCCGGCAACGGATCGGGAAAAAACTGATCGCGCACGTCGCGACGCGTCTCTATCGCCCTGTAGACCGCGTTCCGCTCGGAGGTTGAAAATTCGCCCGCAGGCGCAAGGGCGTGTGCAGAAGGGTCCGGTCGCATCGTCTATCCCCAACAATGCAGCGCTCGCGCTCGCCCGTCCGGGGGTGAGGCACGAACTCCAAAACCTTCCGCCGTCCGCGCGGTCGGTCCATCTCGTCAGGCCGGTCTTCTGACTTGGCTTCGTCCACTTCCGCCGCAGCCTTCCCGGGCAAGCCCAGTGGCATCGATTTGCGGCCAAGCATCCGCCTTACAGCGTTGGGCACGTTCCGGCTTTCCACCGGATTCCCGATTCTCCTGCGATAGGCAGGCACCTGACCGGGCGTTTATGCCTCCGCGGCGCGCAGGATTCAAGCCGCCGATACGACGGGGAAATAGCGCACATAGGCGAATTCGTCACCGGACGGCGACCAGTTGGGCGAATTCATCGTGCCCTGCCCGCCGAAGAGATCGAACAGGGTCTCGACATTGCCGCCGTCCATGTCCATCAGCCGGACACGCACCTGCCTGTCGCGGGGGTGATCGAAGACATCGGCGTCGTAGGAGATGAAGACGATCTTGTCACCCTTCGGTGATGGATGAGGAAACCAGTCGCCATAATCGCTTTCGGTGATGCGCTCGGCCGTCCCCCCGGCGGCCGGCACGCGCCAGACCTGCATGAGGCCCATGCGGCTGGAATTGAAATAGATCCATCTGCCGTCCGGCGAATAATCCGGCCCGTCGTTGCGCCCCTCCCCGAAGGTCATCCGCTTCTCCTCGCCTCCCTCGACACCGACCGTATAGATATCGAAGACGTCGTTGCGGATGCCGCAATAGGCAAACCTCTTTCCGTCCGGCGACCAGCCATGCCAGTAGGACGGCAGGTTTTTCGTGACCAGCTTCGGCGAACCGCCTTCGGCCGGCAGGACATAGATGGCCGACTTGCCGAACCCCGCCTTGTCGGAAATCGCGATCAGCGAACCGTCCGGCGCGATGCCGTGATCGTTGTTGCACTGCCGGGCAAAGCCGGTATCGACGGGTACGGGACCATTGCCTCCATCCGGTGACAGGCGATAGATCAGGCCCTCGCTGTTGAGCATCAGGTAGCGACCGTCCGGGGACCAGTTCGGCGCCTCGAACAGCGCCCCGGTCTGCCAGACGACCCGGCTTTCGCGGGTACGGATGTTGAATATCTCGACCGAGCTGCGCAGCGCCATGGGTTTCCTCCCTATCGGTCCCGGAACCGGTTGGTGATCGGATAGCGCCGGTCGCGGCCGAAGTTCTTCCGGGTTATCTTCACGCCCGGCGGCGCCTGACGTCGCTTGTATTCGGCCAGATAAAGCAGATGCTCGACGCGGTGCGCCGTCGCCAGGTCATGGCCCCGCGCGACGATCTCCTCAATGCCCATTTCCATCTCGACCAGACATTCGAGGATGTCGTCGAGAACGGGATAGGACGGCAGCGAATCCTGGTCGGTCTGGTTCGGCCGGAGTTCCGCCGACGGGGCCTTGGAGAGGATATTTTTCGGGATCACCTCGCCCGCCGGCCCGAGCGCCCCTTCCGGCAGATGTTCGTTGCGCCATGCGGCAAGCGCGTAGACCTGCATCTTGTAGAGGTCCTTGATGGGGTTGAACCCGCCGTTCATGTCTCCGTAAAGCGTCGCATAGCCAACCGACATTTCCGACTTGTTGCCGGTCGTCACCACCATGGAGCCGAATTTGTTGGAGATCGCCATCAGCATCACGCCGCGTGTCCGGCTCTGCAGGTTTTCTTCGGTTATGCCCTCGTCCGCACCATCGAAAAGTTCGGAAAGCGCCGACGAAAAACCCTCGACCGGCTCGGCAATGGGCACGATGTCGTAACGGCAGCCGAGCGCCCTGGCGCAATCCGCGGCATCCCTGAGCGACGTTCCGGAGGTAAAGCGGTAGGGCAGCATGACGGTTCGCACCCGTTCCGCCCCGAGCGCATCGACGGCGATCGCCGCGCAAAGCGCGGAGTCGATGCCGCCGGACAGGCCAAGGACCACCGCCTTGAAGCCGTTCTTGTTGACGTAGTCGCGGAAACCGAGCAGGCACGCCCGATAGTCAGCCTCCTCCCTTTCCGGAATGACGGCGACCGCCCCGTCGACGCAGCGCCAGGTATCGTGGATCTTCGTCCACTCGCTCATCGTGACCGCCGGTTCGAACTGTCCCATCTGGAAGGCGAGCGTCCTGTCCGCATTGAAGGCAAAGCTCGCTCCGTCGAAGACAAGTTCGTCCTGGCCGCCAAGCTGCGCCGCATAGATCATCGGCAGGCCGGTCTCGATGACCTGTTTCAACACCACCTGATGGCGGATATCCACCTTGCCCCGATAATAGGGCGAGCCGTTCGGCACGAGCAGGATTTCGGCGCCACTTTCTGACAGAGTATCACAAACACCGAACTCGCCCCAGATATCCTCGCAGATGGGAATGCCGAGGCGGACGCCGCGAAAACTCACCGGCCCCGGCATGTCTCCGGCGACGAAGACGCGCTTCTCGTCGAATTCGCCGTAGTTCGGCAGGTCGACCTTGTCGCGGATGGCGACGATCCGCCCACCGTCGGCCACCGCGACCGAATTGTGCCGGCCTTCCTTGCCCTGGCGGGGAAAACCCACGATCACCCCCGGCCCGCCATCGGCGGTGTCTCCTGTAAGCTGTTCCACGGCCGACAGACAGGTTTTCAGGAAGGCCGGCTTCAGGACGAGGTCTTCGGGCGGATAGCCGGAGATGAAAAGTTCGGTGAAGAGAATGACATCCGCCCCCTGGCGGGCGGCATCCCGGCGCGCCTCGCGGGCAAGCGCCAGATTGCCGGCAACATCGCCGACGGTCGGGTTGAGCTGGGCGACGGCGATGCGGAACGTCTGGCTGATGTCCTGGGTCATGGCCACGATTTAGCGCCGGGTACCAGACGCGGCAACGTGCGCCCCGGAATTTTTATGGTGTTATTTTTACGGTGTTTCAGACGGATGCCGGGCGATCACCCGGATAATGCGGCACGCCATCCTCGGGAATGTCGTAGAAATCCCCCTTGTCGGCGCAATAGATATGCTCCCCCATGACAAGCCCGCTCGGCTGGTCGAATGCGCCGGCCATGATCGAGATCTGCTCGGTTCCATCGGCATACCAGAACAGGGCGGAACCGCATTCGGAACAGAAGCCGCGCCGGGCCATATCACTCGCCCGATACCATGAAAGCTTCTCCTCCCCTTCGAGGCGCAGGTTCTGGAGCGGCACGGCCGTCGCGACATAGAAAAGCCCCGTCTGCCGGCGGCATTGCGAACAATGACAAGCCGTCACCGTCCGCAAAGGCCCCGTCGTCTCGAACCTGATGGAGCCGCACAGGCACCGGCCGCTGTTCTTCCGCTTCACGGAACTCCTCCCTCTCAAAAGCCCGCATGCAGTCTTGCGGGTGCCGCAGCGGAGGTCAAATCGATTTCTCTCATCCCAGCTTTCAGCGGCGGCCCATAAACGAAAAGGCCGGCAGCGATGCCGGCCTTTTCTTCGATCACGAATGCGAAACGGCTCAGCCGTTCACGACGAGACGCTTTTCGTCGCGGCCGCTCTTCATCCGCTCGGCCAGCAGGAACGCAAGTTCCAGCGCCTGGTCGGCATTGAGCCGCGGGTCGCAATGGGTGTGGTAGCGGTCCTGCAGATCGCCCGCAGTCACCGCCCGGGCACCGCCGGTGCATTCGGTCACGTCCTTGCCGGTCATTTCCACATGGATGCCGCCCGGATGCGTGCCTTCGGCGCGATGGATCTGGAAGAAGCTTTCCACCTCCGACAGGACACGGTCGAAAGGCCGGGTCTTGTAGCCGTTCAGCGTGATCGTATTGCCGTGCATCGGATCGCAGGACCAGACGACCTTCTTGCCTTCCCGCTCGACGGCGCGGATCAGCTTCGGCAGGCTTTCCGCGACCTTGTCGTGGCCGAAACGGCAGATCAGCGTCAGCCGGCCCGCTTCATTGGTCGGGTTCAGGGCGTCGATCAGCTCGATCAGATTGTCCGGCTGCAGCGACGGACCGCATTTGAGGCCGATCGGGTTCTTGATGCCACGGAAATATTCCACATGCGCATGGTCGATCTGGCGCGTGCGGTCGCCGATCCAGATCATGTGGCCCGACGTCGCGTACCAGTCGCCCGATGTGGAATCGACGCGGGTCAGCGCCTCTTCATAACCAAGCAGCAGTGCCTCATGGCTGGTGAAGAAGTCGGTTTCGCGAAGGCTCGGATTGTTTTCCGAGGTGATTCCGATCGCGCGCATGAAATCCATGGTCTCGCTGATGCGATCGGCGAGCTTACGGTAACGCTCGCCCTGCGGGCTGTCCTTCACGAAGCCCAGCATCCACTTGTGCACGTTTTCGAGGTTGGCGTAGCCGCCCATCGCGAATGCGCGCAGCAGGTTCAGCGTCGCGGCCGACTGGCGATAGGCGTCGAGCTGCCGCTCCGGGCTGGGCGTGCGGGCCTCCGGCGTGAACTCGATGCCGTTGATGATGTCGCCGCGGTAGGACGGCAGTTCCAGATCGCCCTGCTTCTCGAAATTGGACGACCGCGGCTTGGCGAACTGACCGGCAATGCGGCCGACCTTGACGACCGGCAACTGCGCGCCATAGGTCAGGACGACCGCCATCTGCAGGAACGAACGGAAGAAGTCGCGGATATTGTCCGCGCCGTGCTCCACGAAGCTTTCGGCGCAATCGCCGCCCTGCAGCAGGAAGGCATCACCTTCCGCCACCTTGGCAAGCTGGCTCTTCAGGCGGCGGGCCTCGCCGGCGAAGACGAGCGGCGGAAAGGTGGAAAGTTGAGCTTCCGTTGCTGCCAGCGCGGCCTGGTCCGGGTAGTCCGGAACCTGCTGGATCGGTTTCTGCCGCCAACTGTTCGGGGTCCAATTCTGTGCCATCTCACTCACCTGTTCTTGCCGCGGCGATCGTCTGCCGGGCAACCTTTCTCGAAATTGGGGCGGCTTATAAACCTTAACGCCGGCCTTGCATAGCCGCCCGGTCCGCTTTGATACCGCAGGTCCCTGCCCGAGGGACGGTTCCGGCATGGGCCGCAGTATAGCAGCCCTGCCCACCCGCATGCAGCACGGATTCGCCGTATCGCAGCCTTCAGCGCCGTCCGATGGCGCAGGCCTCAGACGCGCTCGCCATTCCTGACGCGATAGCTCGGATTGTACATGGTGACGAGTTCCTCGGCCGCCGTCGGATGAACCGCCATGGTACGGTCGAAATCATCCTTGGTGACGCCGGCCTTCAGCGAGATTCCCAGAAGCTGCGCCATCTCGCCGGCGTCGTGGCCGAGCACATGCGCGCCCACGACCTTGCGGCTTGCCGCGTCGACGACCAGCTTCATGATCATCTTCTCGGCGCGACCGGACAGCGTCGCCTTCATGGGGCGGAATTCCGCCCGGTAGATCTCGAGTTCCGGATAGCGCCTGGCGGCCTCCTCCTCGGACAGGCCGACCGTGCCGATCTCCGGCTGCGAAAAGACGGCCGTCGGGATCAATTGATGGTCGGGCGCGGTCGGGTTATTCCTGTACTCGGTCTCGATGAAGCACATCGCCTCATGGATCGCGACCGGCGTCAGCTGCACCCGGTCGGTGACATCGCCCAGCGCATAGATGTTCGGAACGCTCGTCCGCGAATACTCGTCGACGACGATCGCACCGCGTTCGTTCACCGCGACGCCCGCAGCCTCCAGGCCCAGGCCACGGGTATTCGGATCGCGACCGAGCGCCAGCATGACCGTGTCGACGGCAATGGTCTCGCCGTTCAGGGTCTTCGCCACAAGCCCGCCGGCTGCCGCCCTGGTCACCTCCTCGATCACGTCGGTGAGAACGATGCGGATACCCTTTTCCACCATCGCCCTGTGCAGGCCCTGCCGCAGGTCATGATCGAAACGCGACAGGATCTCCTTGCCGCGATAGATCAGCGTCGTGTCGACGCCGAGACCATGGAAGATGTTGGCGAACTCGACCGCGATGTAGCCGCCGCCGGCGATCAGGATGGAGCGCGGCAGTTCCGGCAGATCGAAAGCCTCGTTGGAGGAGATGCAGAACTCGTGCCCCGGCAGCGCCGCATGCGGATTGGGCCAGCCGCCGGTCGCGATGACGATCTTCTCCGCCGTCACGGTCTTGCCGGTCTTCGTGAGCCGGACCGTATGGGCATCGACCAGTTCCGCGCGGGTTTCCAGAATTTCCGCACCGTTGTTCTCCAGGCCGCGGCGATAGAGGCCTTCGAGACGGGCGATCTCCTTGTCCTTGGCGGCGATCAGCTTCTTCCAGTCGAAGGTGCTTTCGCCGACATCCCAGCCGTAACCGGCGGCATCCTCGAAATGCTCGGCATATTGGGAGGCATAGACGAAAAGCTTCTTCGGCACGCATCCCCGAATGACGCAGGTGCCGCCGAAACGGTATTCTTCGGCGATCGCCACCCGCTTGCCGAGCGAAGCGGCAACGCGGCCCGCACGCACGCCGCCCGAACCGCCGCCAATCACAAAGAGATCGTAGTCATAGGCGGTCATGGAACTTCTCCTTCAGGCAGGCGGCGGGACTTGGCCCTCATATAGTGTTTCGGGCCGGCAAAGGAAAAGCCCGGATCGCTCCGGGCTTTCACAAAATTGTTGACCTGTATCGCGATCAGGGCTTCGGCGCAGGGGCCGGAGCCGGCTTCGCTGCCGGAGCAGCCGGCTTGGCAGGCGCCGCAGGCTTGGGAGCCGCCGCGGGCTTCGCCGGCGCTGGCGCCGGAGCGGCCGGGGCCGCGGTCTGCGCTTCAGCCGGGGCGGGATCGACGACGGGCGCCTGGATCGGGGTCGCATCGATGATGCCGCGCAGCTTTTCGCTGCTCTGGTTGGTCAGGTCGCGGGAAATGCCGTTCGCCCAGATCTCTGCGGCCTTCACAAGCTCGCGCGTGACAAGCGGCTGGTTGTTGAGCAGCTTCTTGCCGGTCTCGGTGTTGAAGAAGGTCGAGATCGCCTTCAATTCGTCGATCGAGAAAGTCTTGGCGTAGATGGTCGCAGCTTCCTTCTCCAGGTCGGCGCGGCGCGGCGCAAGCGTGAGCGCCTGCTCGTCGACGACGCCCGAAATCTGCTCCTGGAAATTCGGGGAGGCCTGGATGAACTGCGCCTTCAGGCGTTCCGCCAGGTTGGGCAGGATATTGTCGTAGCGATCCGTGACGTTCAGCGCAGCGATCGCCTCCCGTGCAGCGGCGATTTGGGCGTCCGAAACCTCCTGCGCACGCGCCGACATCGTGCAAGCGCCAGAGAAGAGGATCGCCAGAGCGGCGGCACGGCCGAGAACCGCGAATCTGATCATGGGTAGGTTGCTCCTAATTTATTTCGCCTTGAAGCGTTTATGCTTTCGCCTTGAGCGTTTGCGCTCCAGCCGGGCCGGCAATGATCGCAAGGGACGCCATATGGATGAACAGCCCGTGTTCGACGACACCGGGAATGGAATTCAGCTCCCCGGAGAGAGCCTCTGCATCAGGAATGCGGCCAAAAGATGCGTCGAAAATATGGTGGCCGCCATCCGTCATGAAGACATCGGCGCCGGATTTCCGCAGCTTCAGCTCACCGCCCAGACCCAGGCGCGCGGCAGCCTTTTCGATCGCGATGCGGGTCGCCGCCTGGCCGAAGGGATTGATTTCGATCGGCAGCGGAAAGGCCCCGAGCGTGGCGACCAGCTTGCTTTCGTCCGCAATAACGATCATTCGGCTCGACGCCGCGGCAACGATCTTCTCGCGCAGGAGCGCGCCGCCGCCGCCCTTGATCAGGGTCAGACCGGCATCCACCTCGTCGGCGCCGTCGATGGTCAGGTCGAGCTCGGGAAGTTCGTCGAGCGACTTCAGCGGAATGCCGAGTTCGACGCAAAGCCTCGCCGTGCGTTCGGACGTCGGGACGCCTTCGACCCGAAGCCCCCCATGAACCTTTTCGGCCAGGAGCCTTACGAATTCCTCCGCGGTCGAGCCGGTGCCGATGCCGAGCCGCATACCATCCTCGACATATGCCAGCGCCGCCTCAGCCGCCTTGACCTTCATTTCCCGGGCGTCCATCCGCCAAAAGCTCCCCGCTGTTTCGCCGAACCGCTGTTTACACGCCTCCTCCCGCAAACGAAAGTCCCCTTCACCGGTTTTGGGACGGGGTTTTGCTCAGGGCGCGAATCTCGCATATTTGCATTTGGCGGCCGGATTGCTTAAGCCGGGTCCGTATTCCGACAGAGCTTGCGAGGTTTCATTGACCACTCCCCTCGTCATTTTCGATCTCGACGGCACGCTGATCGACACCGCGCCGGACCTCATCGACAGCCTCAACCACACGATCGCGGCAGCCGGCCTTGCGCCCGTCACGTTCGAGGACCTGACCTATCTCGTAGGCCAGGGCGTGCGCGTGATGATCCACCGCGCGTTCGAACTGCGGAAGGTGCCGCTGGACGAGCCGACGGCCGAGCGGCTGTTCGACCGCTATATAGAGCACTACAGAGCTCACATGCCCGGCAGGAGCCGCCCTTATGACGGCGTCGTCGAATGCCTCGACCGGCTGGAGACCGCCGGCATGCGGCTCGCGATCTGCACCAACAAGATCGGCCAGCTCGCCATCCCGCTTCTTGAGAAACTCGGCCTCGCCGACCGGTTCGCGACGATAACCTGCGGCGACACCTTCGCGGTCCGCAAGCCGGACGCGCGCCATATCCTCGGCACGGTCGACCGGGCCGGATGCGACCCTACGCGGAGCCTGATGATCGGCGACAGCGTCAACGACATCCTCGCGGCCCAGAATGCCCGCGTTCCCTCGGTCGCCGTGACATTCGGATATTCCGACGTTTCGGTCGACACGCTGAACCCGGACCATGTCATCAGCGGCTACGACCAGTTGACCGTGGAACTGGTGCAGTCATTGATCGGCCTCGACGCCAAACAGGCCGCAACGGCGAAATAATCGAGAGCGCCGCCGGACCCGGCCCTGCCGGAGCCCGAGTCCCGTTCGGATGCAAAAAAGGCGGCCCCCGGCCGCCTTTTCCTTTGATCTTGCGCCTGCGTCAGCTTTGGGCGGAGCGGACCTTCGTCGTCGCCTGGAAAGCCTTCGCCATCGCGGCGTCGCGGCCGTAGACATCGTCGAAATATTCGACCTTCCCGTCCTTGTCCGGCCAGGCGGTGAAATAGGAGACATAGACCGGGATCTTGACCGGCACCTTGGCCGCGACGTTCTGGCCGTCGGCGATACGGGCGTTCACGTCGTCGATCGTCGTGCCAAGCACCGCGGCCGCCATCTTGCGGGGCTCGGCAAGCCGCACGCAGCCGTGGCTCAGCGCGCGCATGTCGCGCTGGAAGAAATTCTTCGACGGAGTGTCGTGCATGTAGATCGCATGGCTGTTCGGGAAGAGGATCTTCAGATCGCCGAGAGCGTTGTCGCTCGACGGCGGCTGGCGCACCGAAACGTTCTGGGTCGAACCGTACCAGTTGACGCTGCTCGACGAAACGGCGCGGCCGTTGACCGAAACCTCGTAGCCCAGCCGGTCGAGATAGCTCGGGTCCTGGCGCAGGCGCGGCAGCATCTCGTTGATGATGATCGACTGGGGCACGCCCCAGTAGGGATTGAACTCGACGGTTTCGATCTCGTCCTGGAAGAAATAGGTCTGGTTCGACTTGGAGCCGACGACCACGCGCATGGAGAACTGCTCCGCGCCGTGATCGTGATAATAGACGGTGAAGGCCGGCTGGTTGATGAAGACGTAGCGGTTTCCGAGATCGTCCGGCAGCCAGCGCGCCTGCTCCATGGCGATGACCAGCTTCTCGATCTTGTCCTGCGACGTGTGGCCGACCATCTTGCGGACGGTGGCGGCGCCGATCACGCCGTCAGGCTTGAGGCCGACCTCGGCCTGGAAGGATTTCACCACCTCGACGAGGTCCGGCGTATAATCCGGCGTCTGCTGGTAGGCCGCGAACGTGGCCGCATGCCTGGTCTTCAATGCTTCCGAACCGACATGCTGGATCGCGCCGATGACATTGGCCATGTCCGGGCTGCTCTTGCCGGGCTTCAATAGAAGATCGCCCGGCAGGGAGACCTGCGGCCCATTGTCGACGGCTTCGGCGCGCAGCTTCGCAAGCTCAGCCTTCAGCGCCTGGAACTGCGCGCTCTTCGGGGCGAGGCCCTCCAGATAGGCGGCGGCATCCGGCCCGTCCTTGGCGAATGGCAGGACCAGGGAAAGCTTGACGTCCTTGCGCTTGAAATCGTGGTAGCCGGAAACGCCGTTCGGATCGATGCGGCCGCGCATCATGTCCGCCGAGAACATCAGCACCTTTCCGGACAGCGCCAGCTCGAACTGCATCAGGTCGCGGTCATGGGAATCCGCCGGGGAGGACGAAGCAGCGGTCGCGGCGGAACCGGCCTCCACCGGCGCGGCAGGATCGGCAGGCGGCACGACGCTTGCGGTCGTCAGCGACGGAACGGGAAGCAGGTAGTCCGCGGGGTCGAGGCCGTATTCGCCAGCCCGTTCGAAGAGCGCCAGCACGCCCCTCGCCTTCTCGTTGACATCGCCATCGGAAACCCAGACGGGTTCGGCCGACTTGTTGTAGAAGGCTTCCAGAGCGGCGGCGACCTCCGCCGGCGCGGAAACCTTCGCCCCGGCCAGAAGCCTTGCGCCGTCCGTCGCGGACGCCGCCGCGAAGCCCGCCGTCTTCACGACGCGCCCGGCGTCGGGCTTGTATGTATAGTATCGGGGGCCGGAGACCTTCGGCAGCGGCTCCGGATCGGCAAGACTCCGCTCGCTCGGCGCACCGCCGCGGCCAGTCTCCACGCCCGGAAGGCCGTTATCGGCCTGCCGGGGCTTGCCGGCGCCGGGGCCGCCGCGCAGGATGTCCAGAAGGGTGATCGCATGGGCGGGAACCGCCGCTCCGGTGAAGATCGAAATGCCCGACACCAACGCCAGTGCGATCGAAATTTTCTTGTGTTTGTGCTGCAATGTCGTCCCCGTCACCTGCATCCCGCCTCTTCATTCGCGGGCTCGAAAATATACCACGCCATCTAACCGATCGCGTAAGGGATGGAAAGAAACGCCTGACTATTCCGCCCGGTTTACGCCCGCTGGAAAAGACTGTCGAAGCGCGCGTGGAAGGTTAAGAAATTATTGGTTAAATTTTTACTGACGCCGCGCCCTGCCCGCAAAGTCATCTCATGGGGCATTGCGAACAAATCTCCGGCCCGTGTCATAAAAGGCACGCCCAAAGTCGCATCGAAAGCGCGACACGCCGTCTTGCGGACGCAGGACAATCGTATAGTAATGCCGCCGGCCGGCATTTGCGCGAAAAACGCGCCGTCGGCCGCCTGACCGGCAGCGACCAAGATGAGACAGAGGCAGCGAAAATGGCAACGACCCGCACCGAAACCGATACGTTTGGCCCGATCGAAGTGGCGAGCGACCGTTATTGGGGCGCCCAGGCGCAGCGCTCGCTCGGCAATTTCAAGATCGGCTGGGAAAAGCAGCCGCTCGCCATCGTCCGTGCGCTGGGCATCGTCAAGCAGGCCGCGGCCCGCGCCAACATGGAACTCGGCGGCCTCGATCCGGCTCTCGGCAAGGTGATCGTCGAAGCGGCGCAGGAAGTCATCGACGGCAAGCTCAACGACCATTTCCCGCTCGTCGTCTGGCAGACCGGCTCCGGCACCCAGTCGAACATGAACGCCAACGAGGTGATCTCCAACCGGGCGATCGAAATGCTCGGCGGCGTCATGGGCTCCAAGAAGCCGGTGCATCCGAACGATCACGTCAACATGAGCCAGTCGTCGAACGACACCTATCCGACGGCCATGCACATCGCCTGCGTCGAACAGATCGTCCGCCATCTCATCCCCTCGCTGAAGCACCTGCACGAAGCGCTGGAGGTGAAGGTCAAGGCATTTGCCCACATCATCAAGATCGGCCGCACGCACACCCAGGATGCGACCCCGCTGACGCTCGGCCAGGAGTTTTCCGGCTATGCGGCGCAGGTCGGCTCGGCGATCGCCAATATCGAACTGACGCTGCCGGCGCTTTCGAAGCTCGCCCAGGGCGGCACCGCCGTCGGCACGGGCCTCAACGCGCCGGTCGGCTTTGCGGAAAAGGTCGCCGCGGAAATCTCGAAGATCACCGGCCTGCCCTTCGTGACCGCCCCGAACAAGTTCGAGGCGCTCGCCTCGCACGACTCAATGGTCTTCGCCCACGGCGCGGTCAACGCAGCCGCAGCCGCCCTCTTCAAGATCGCCAACGACATCCGCTTCCTCGGCTCGGGTCCGCGCGCCGGCCTCGGCGAACTCTCCCTGCCGGAAAACGAGCCGGGCTCGTCGATCATGCCGGGCAAGGTGAACCCGACCCAGTCGGAGGCCCTCACCCAGGTCTGCGCCCATATCTTCGGCAACCATGCGGCACTGACCTTCGCCGGCAGCCAGGGCCATTTCGAGCTCAACGTCTACAATCCGATGATGGCCTACAACTTCCTGCAGTCGGTCCAGCTTCTCGGCGACGCCGCCGTCTCCTTCACCGACAATTGCGTGGTCGGCATCGAGGCGCGCGAGGACAACATCAAGCACGGCGTCGAGAATTCGCTGATGCTGGTTACCGCGCTCAACACGAAGCTCGGCTACGACATCTGCGCCAAGATCGCCAAGACCGCCCACAAGAACGGCACGACGCTCCGCGAGGAAGCGGTCGGCGGCGGATACCTGACGAATGAAGAATTCGACCGGTACGTCCGCCCGGAGAACATGATCGGCCCGAAATAAACAGGCCGCTTCCGGAAGAGAACAGAAAAGCCCCGTCCTCAAAAAGCGGGGCTTTTCTTATTCGCATACATAAAATGCCATTAATTCCGGTAACTTCATACCTGCCCCGCCAGCTTTCCGGCCTGCCGGACCAGTCTCGGGAAACCCATTATTTTTGAGGGAAATCAGTTATTTCCCGGATACAAAATAAAATTGAGAACAAGCTCCCCACCGTCCACCCCTTAATTCTTTTCCAATATTTTTCACATACTAATTCACTTAATTACATTATGGGCGGGATTGAGTGGGGATCGTCGATGACGACGGCAGCGGCGCCGAAGGCGCAACCTAGCGATCTGATCAGTCAGATCATCTATGCGGTGCGATTGATGGGCGTCGCGCCGATCCCGCGCAACTATCAACTCTTCTACGAAGCCTATATCGGCTCCAATCCGGACCTGACCCGGGATCTGGCGGCGCTCGGAAACCGGGCGAACCAGGAAGAACTGGACGAACTCTCCCATCGGCACGTGGGAACCGGCCAGGCAACGGTCATCGAGAATGCGCATACCAGAATCCTGGGCGAGCTCGATTCGCTTCTCAAGATCCTGCGCCAGGAGCAGAATTCGCTGCAGAGCTACAGCAAGCTGCTCGGAGAGACCGCACAGAGGATCAACTCCAAGAGCAATTTCTCGTCCGAGCTTCTGAGCAACGCCATTTCGCTCCTCAGCGAGGCGACGGGCACGACCCTTGCCCATGGCGAGAAGACCGCCGGCGGCGTCGAGCAGCGATCTCAGGAAATGGATCAGGTCCGCAGGGAACTCGACGAATACAAGCGCATCGCCAACACGGACTCGCTGACGCGCATCGCCAACCGGCGTGCTTTCGACGAGCGGCTGGCGGGGGTCTACAACAATTCCGCCGTCCTGCCGCTGACCGCCCTGGTGCTGGCGGATATCGACAATTTCAAGAAGATCAACGACAGCTTCGGCCATCCGGTCGGCGACAAGATCCTCGCCACCGTCGCCTCCGTGATCCGCTCGAACGTCCGCAAGGAGATCTTCGTCGCACGCTCCGGCGGCGAGGAATTCGCGATGATCGTCGAAGGCAATACGCCCGAAGAGGTACTGATCATCTGCGAGCGGGTCCGCCGCGCACTGGAAACCCGCACCTTCCGCAATTCGCGCTCCGGCATCGAATATGGTCCGATCACCATTTCGCTCGGCTTCGCCATGGGATCGCAGGCGGAGGACCCGGGTGAACTCTACGCCAATTCCGATACCGCGCTCTATCACGCCAAGAATGCCGGCCGCAATCGAACGGTCTTCTTCGAGGACGGCATGCGGAAGGACTATATCGGCAAGGGCTGGCTGATCTACCAGAAATAAGGCGCCATCCGGATGCCGGTTCGACGCCGCCTGGTTCACCACATGGTTCTGGCGGCGCGGTCCGGCCATTCGCGGTCGTAGGATTCCTTGTCGAAATCGGCCTTGGCCGCCTTCAGAAGCGTCCCGGGGGTCGGCAGGCTCTTCGGATCGACGAACCGCTCGGGATTCCAGAGTTCGGCGCGCATCAGCGCCCGGGCGCACTGGAAGTAGACCTCGCCGATGGTGATGACGGTCACGCTGCGCGGATGTTTTCCGTCCATCTCGAAGCTTTCCAGCAGCGTCGGTTCGACGGAGACCACGGCGCGGCCGTTGATGCGCATGGCCGTATTCGAGCCGGGGACCAGGAACATCAGCGCCACACGCGGGTCGCGGACGATGTTGAGAAGCGAATCGATCCGGTTGTTGCCGCGCCAGTCCGGCAGGAGCAGCGTCGCTTCGTCCCGGATGCGCACCGCTCCGCCCAGGTCGCCACGTGGTGAACAATCCAGCCCCTCCGGCCCGACGGTCGCAAGCGCCACGAAGGGCGAGGCCTCGATCATCTGCCGGTATTCCGGCGTCAGCACCCTGGTCACCTTGACGAGCGATGCCTCGGATACGCCATCGTAGATGGCCTTCAGTTCCTCGACGGATGTGATGATGGTCATGGCTCGTCCCCGCAAATCGGCCCGGTGCGGCGACACCGGCCCGAAAATCGCCATCGACTTTCGGAAAGCGCGATGCGCAGCGTCAACAGGCCAGTGTCCTTGTGCGTCCGTTCGGACGCACGGCGCTAACCGGTGCGGGTGACAGTATGATGACGGGTTTCGCCGATCAAGCGGCCGCGTCGCCGTCCGATACCCCGTGGGCCGGCCGGGCCTCCTCCCCCAGGAAAGCGGCGATCGTTTCGATCACGCCGCGGTCGCTGACGATGCGGCGATGACCAAGCCCGTTCGCCCAGTGCAGACGCGCGGTTTCCAGGCCGTCGAAACGACGGGCATGGTCGGCCGCGACCTCCTTGTCGTCCTCCGCATGCACGACCAGCACGGGTGTTCCGGTCTGCGCTGCGCTGCGGACCGTATCGAAATCGTCGAGCGATGCGCCGGTCACCTGCTCGGCCAGCCGGATCAATCGCGCCTTGACGCGCGGCGAGAGGCCGACCATCCGCGAAAAATCGTCGAAAAGCCAATGGATATGGCTCGGCGAGCCGATGATCACCAGCTTGTCCGGCGTGATCGCGCCCGTCCCCTTCATGACGCCGCCGGCCGCCAGCATCATGGTCGCTCCGCCGAAGGAATGGCCTATCGCCGCATCGAACCGGCCGAAGCGCCGTTCCGCCTCCACCACCGCTTCCACCGCCTGGCGCATGTTGAGGCTGCGGCCGCTGGAAAGCCCGTGGCCGGGAAGGTCGAGCACCACGACCTCGGCTCCCGCCTCGGCAAGCCCTGCCGGCAGCGCGGAAACATAGGCGGCGCTGGAACCCCAGCCATGCACCACCAGATATCTCGGCCGTCCCGGCTTTCCATCGCCATTGAAGCGATAGGCCATGACCGTCGACCGGCCGGCCTGAAACGGCACCCTTTCGGCCGCGGCGAGCCGTTTTCGGCCTTCCGCTTCAGCCACCCTCGCCTTCTCGCCCCTGGGCCGGCGCGACGGCGTGCGGCAGAAGAGCGCGAAGGCAAGCTTCGCGGAGGTTGCGGGAAAGGGCCCGCCCATGGAGGCAAAGGCGAAACGGATGACGTTGCGTGCAAAGGATGGCATAGTGGGGAAATCCCATAATGTTCAATATTGAACAATAAAGTACAACTATGAACAAAAATCAATCCCTCCCCTGGGATCATCCACGTTTTCGAAGCTGGATCGCCGTGGCGCGCGCCTGCCAGCTCATGCAGACCGTGCTGACGCGCGAGCTCGCGGAGCTGGACATCAAGCCGCCGCATCTCGACATTCTCGTCAACCTCTATCGTTTCGAAGGCATTTCGCAGCAGGAACTGGCGCGCAAGCTGCTCGTCGGCCGCTCCAACATGAGCATGACGCTGCCGCAGATGGAAAAACGTGGCCTGATCGAAAGGCGCGGCGACGCGAAGGACAAGCGCGTGCTGCGCCTCCACCTGACGCCGGAGGGCCGGACAATCGCCGAGGACGCAATGTCGATCCAGACCGCGCTCATCGAACGGACGCTCTCCTCGACCCCGATCGAGCAATGCCATGCGCTGGCCGAGTCCATGGAAAAGATCATCCTCGCCCTGCAGGCGGAGAATGTCGAGGAAAGCGAATCGGCCTGACGCGGTTGCCGGACCTATCTCGCCCGTTGCGGCGGATCGCGGCTCAGGCCTTTTTCCCGAAGCTCCCGCTCATAATCGGCAAGCAGCTCCCCGCCGCGTTCGCCCAGTTCGCGCAGATAGGACCAGGTGAAGATGCCGCTGTCATGGCCGTCGTCGAAAGCGATCCGCACCGCATAGTTGCCGGTCGGCGTGATCGCCCGGATGCCGACATTCCGCTTGCCGGCCACGGTCACCTTCTGGCCGGGACCGTGGCCCTGCACTTCCGCGGACGGCGAAAGAACCCGCATGATCTCGGCAGGCAGCGAGAAGGCCTTGCCGTCAGTGAAGGTGACGTCGAGCGTGCGGCGGTCCCTGGAGACCCTGAGTTCCGTCGGCCAGATATCGCTCATGATGAAGCCTCCGCATTGTCGCATACCCAGTCATATGCCCAGCCGAGGATTATGGGCTTCGACGATTTGCCGCAAGCTGTTTTGCGCCGGTCCCTGTTCTTGCTGGACAGACTGTCATACACTTGACCGAAAAGCTCGGAATCCCCATTTTCGGGTAAAGGGAGATCACGACGTGAACGGTTTCGCAGGACTGGTTGGAGGTGCAGCCCCATTGGTCGCCGGCAAGGCGCCGATGATCGATCCGTTCGGCCGTTCCGTCTCCTATCTGCGCGTATCCGTCACCGACCGGTGCGATTTCCGCTGCACCTATTGCATGGCGGAAAACATGACCTTCCTGCCGAAGAAGGACCTGCTCACGCTGGAAGAGCTCAACCGGCTCTGTTCCGCCTTCATTTCCAAGGGCGTCCGCAAGATCCGCCTGACGGGCGGCGAACCGCTGGTGCGCAAGAACATCATGTTCCTCGTGCGCGAGCTCGGCCGGCATATCCAGTCCGGCGCGCTGGACGAACTCACGGTCACCACCAACGGCTCGCAGCTTGCACGCTATGCCGGCGAGCTCCACGATTGCGGCGTCCGGCGCATCAACGTCTCGCTCGACACGCTCGACCCTGCGAAATTCAAGGCGATCACCCGCTGGGGCGATTTCGACAAGGTCATGCAGGGCATTGACGCCGCCCAGAAGGCAGGCCTGAAGATCAAGCTCAACGCCGTGGCCCTCAAGGACATCAACGCGGCGGAAATCCCGGACATGATCCGCTTCGCACACGGCCGGGGCATGGACCTGACGGTGATCGAGACCATGCCGATGGGCGAGATCGAAGAGGACCGCACCGACCAGTATCTGCCGCTTTCCAGGCTGCGGGCCGATCTCGAGGAGCGGTTCACGCTCGTCGACATCCCCTACAAGACCGGCGGCCCGGCCCGCTATGTCGAGGTCAAGGAGACCGACGGACGGCTCGGCTTCATCACGCCGATGACACATAATTTCTGCGAGAGCTGCAACCGGGTGCGGCTCACCTGCACCGGCACGCTCTACATGTGCCTCGGCCAGAACGACGCCGCCGACCTGCGCACGGCGCTGCGCGCCTCCGAAAGCGACGACTACCTCCATGCCGCGATCGACGAGGCCATCCTGCGCAAGCCGAAGGGGCACGACTTCATCATCGACCGTACTCACAAGAAACCTGCCGTCGCCCGCCACATGAGCGTCACGGGCGGCTGAACGCCATCGCTGCGGGTCCCCATCACTGCGGGTCGCAGACCGTCCGCCGGAGCGGGTTCGCTCCACAGAACGTTTCAATTCGCCTCTGAAAGGCCCTAAGCCGCGTCGCTGCGACGCCGGTCCGCGCGGCGCTCGCCGGCGCCGGCGTGGAACGAGACGCGGGGGTCGCGCGTCTTGAAGCGCTCGATCTTCTCCGACAGGGTCTCGACACGCCGCCGCAGGCCATGGATCTCGGCATTGTTCTCCTCGACCATGGCCGCGTTGCGCTGGGTGATGAGTTCCACTTCCTGCACGGCGCGGGTCACCTCGTTGATGCCCGTCGACTGCTCTCCGGTGGCGGCGGAAATCTCGGCGACCAGTTTGCGGACATCGGTGATGTGCGAGATGATCGCGGTCAGCGCCGAACCGGTCTCTTCTACGAGATGCACGCCGCTGCTGACCTGCGTCGAGCTGACTGAAATGAGCCCCTTGATCTCGCGCGCCGCGCCGGCGCAGCGCTGCGCCAGTTCGCGGACTTCCTGGGCGACGACCGCGAAGCCGCGCCCCGCCTCGCCCGCGCGCGCCGCCTCGACACCGGCATTCAGCGCCAGCAGGTTGGTCTGGAAGGCGATTTCGTCGATCACGCCGATGATCGTCGCGATCTTCTCGGACGAACGGCTGATTTCGCCCATGGCGTCGACCGCGCGGGCCACGACATCACCGGAACGGACCGCGAATTCCTCCGTCTCGTTGACGGAGATCGAGGTCTGCCTCGCGCTTTCGGCCGTCGAACGGACGATCTCGCCGAGATGCCGCAGCGCCCGCGAGCTTTCCTCAAGCGCCGCGGCCTGCTGCTCGGTGCGGCGGGCCAGATCGTCCGCCGAGGATGCGAGATTGCCCGTGCCGCCGTCGATCTCGTCCGCCGTGGAGCGGACATCGGCCAGGGTCGCGCGAAGGGTCTCCACGGCCTGATTGTAGGTGCGCGCCATTTCGACGAAATCCTCCGGCATGTTCTCGTCCATGCCGCGTTCGAGGTCGCCCTCGGCCAGCTTGCCGAGCACCTCGGAAAGCGCGGTGAGCGCCTGGCGCTGTTCGGCGGCGATGCGGGCGCGCTCGGCAGCGCGACGTTCCGCCTCGGCGCCTGAAAGCTCGCGGGCCGCGGCGGCTTCCTCCTCCAGGCGGACATTCTCCAGCGCCGCATCGCGGAAGACGGTCACCGACCGGACCATGTCGCCGATTTCGTCACCCCGTTCGCGGCCTTCGATCTTCACCTCCAGATCGCCGGCGGCGAGCCGCTTCATGACCTCGGTGACGCGGCGCAACGGGCCGCGCAGGGTTTCGACCAGCATCAGGCCGCCGACGATGGCGAGCAGCGTGCCGGCCACCATGGCGACGATCGAAAACCGGGCGGAGCGTTCGCTGTCTTCCTTGCCGACTTCCTGGGCCTGGGCGACGAAGTTCTTCAGCCCCGCCATGCCGGCCGTCAGGGTTTCGGCGGCGGTTGCGCGCGCCTTCCTCCACTCGTCGGCGATCGCCAGGAGCTGGGCCGTCTCCTTCTCCATGGATGCCAGTCGCGGCTGCAGTTGCGGCGCGAATTCACGCATGGCCGGGTTGCGGGCAAGTTCGGAAACCTCCGCGCTCGCCTGGCCGAGCTTTGCCATCGCCTCCAGAACGACCTTGCGCGCCTCTTCCGTCTGGGTGGCGCGCAGGCGCTCGACATGGAGCTGTATGGCGTCGATGAGACGCAGCGATTCCGCGCTGCGGTCGAGGAGCGTGCGCAGCGTGGTCACCTCGCTCTCGATATTTGCGAAACGCGACGCCGCATTGCCCGCCTTGTTGGTGACTTCCTTCTCCATATCGGCCTGGTATTTCATGAAACCGCTGGCGGCGATCCTGATCGCCTGCGCCTTCTGGGGCACGGGCTGGTCGCTCTTCAGAAGAGCGGCCAGTCCATCGATCGCATCGTGGATCGGCACGAGCTGCTTGGCCCCGCTCGGCGTCAGGAAGGACTGCACCTCCTCGAAGGTCTTCGCCAGTATGCCGAGATACATGTCCGCGGTGCTGATGGCCCCGTCGTCCGTACCGGTCGCGCGGACGGAATTGCGAAGCTCGCCGATCTGTTCGGCGATCGCCTTGTAGGCATAGGCTTCGAGCACCATGCCCTTGGCGAATTTCTCCTTGCCTTCGAACTGCTTGCGGACGTTGGCGACCTGGTCGGAAACGCCGGTTGCAACGGCGCGGATATCGTCGATGTTTCGATCCAGCGCCGAGGCGTTCCGGTCGCGCTTCTGCTTGACGGCCCAGAGCGTGTCGACGTCCGCGCCGAGCTTTGGCGCGAGGCCGGCAACCGCCGCGATGCGCTCGCGATCGCCATCGCCGACGAGCAGCCCTTCAAGCGTCTTCACGCCGTTCCGCTGCCTGTCGATGCCGGCCCTCAAGGCGGCGAGCGACGTCTCGTCCGGCCTGTCCGTGAATTCCTGCAGCCCCGCCTGGAGATTCTCGAAATCGCCGATGTTCTCGATCGTCGCGCGCGTCACGGTCATGTGGCCGTTCAGCATGCTCGCAGTGTAGTAGCCGGCAAGGCCGACGCCCGCGATCAGGAGGACCAGCGGAACG
The DNA here is from genome assembly GCF_042429745.1 of Neorhizobium puerariae. Lineage (NCBI taxonomy): Bacteria > Pseudomonadati > Pseudomonadota > Alphaproteobacteria > Hyphomicrobiales > Rhizobiaceae > Neorhizobium > Neorhizobium puerariae. The sequence continues at coordinate 71,491 of NZ_JBHMAA010000036.1, forward strand.
ACGAAAAGAAGGACCTTGGTGACAATCCTGCGGCTTTGAAGAAGACGATCTATGAACGACATTTTTCCCCCACGGCAAACCATGCGCCGGATTCGCGTCTCAAGACATTCGCGATGGCAACGGCACGATTCCGGCCTCATGCGGGAACTGATGCAACGCAGAGTCGTCAAATTCGGTTGAACAAGGGTTAATCCGGGACCCTTATAATTCACCCCGTCACATCTTTTTGCATGCAGGGCACCCACGGCCTCTACCCAAAAGAGTACCGCGAGGAACGCAAACGGACTGGCGACGGGTAAGCCGTTGCTTTAAGAGACTTACGGTATTGGAGGAATCGCAATGGCATCGACGGAGAATTCGCGCGGCGCGCTCTTCATGTCGCTCGCCATGGCGGCTTTCACCTGCAACGATGCACTCATCAAATCCATCACGTCCGAACTCGGCATCGCCCAGATCATGGCGGTGCGCGGCGTCATCGCCACGATCCTGATCTATGGCGTGGCGCGTTATCTCGGCGTCGCGATGTCGCTCAAGGCCGTCATGCAGCCGCTGGTCCTGCTGCGCACCTTCTTCGAGATCGGCGCCACGCTTACCTTCCTCTCGGCCCTCGCCCATATCGAATTCGCCTCTGCGTCCTCGATCATGCAATCGCTGCCGCTCGCGGTGACGCTGGGCGCCGCGCTTTTCCTCGGGGAGCCGGTCGGCTGGCGTCGCTGGACGGCGATCGCCGTCGGTTTCCTCGGCGTCATCATCATCATCCGGCCGGGGCCGGAGGGTTTTACGCCGGCCGCCCTGTTCGCCGTCGCCGCCTGCTTCTTCACGGCAAGCCGCGACATCACGACGAAGCGGATCGCGGACGACATCCCGACGCTGACCGTGACGCTCTTCACATCGCTCGCCAATACCTTCGTCGGAGCGATCCTGATCGCGCCCATGGGCGGCTGGCAGCCGGTCAGCTCCAATGCGCTCATGCACCTGACACTCGCCTCCGTCCTGGTCTTTGCCGGTTATCAGGCAATCATCAAGTCGATGCGCATCGGGGAGATTTCCTTCGTCGCGCCCTTCCGCTACACGGGCCTTCTCTGGGCTCTTACAATCAGCGTCTTCCTGTTCGGCGAACGGCCCAACGCCTATATGCTCACGGGCGCCGCCATTGTCATCGGCTCCGGCCTCTACACCTTCTATCGCGAACGCAAGCGGCAAAGCGTCGTGGGTGAAAAGGCCAGCACCGCACCGCCGGCCTGACGGGAGCGGCGGCAGGCGTGAAAGAGAGGCAGGACGACGTGCAGCAGAGCCGGTTTCTGGACAGACGAACCCCACCGCATATCCTGACGCTCGTCGTCTGCGCCGGGCTGGCGGCCCTTTCGCTCAACGTCTTCCTGCCGTCGCTATCGGCGATGGCGGTTCATTTCGGCACCGATTATGCCGTCATGCAGCTCGCCGTCTCCGGCTATATCGCCGGCACCGCCCTCCTCCAGCTCGTGCTCGGCCCGCTTTCCGATATCTTCGGCCGGCGCCGGGTGATGATCTGCAGCATCCTCATCCTCCTCGTCGGCACGCTGATCTGCCTCACCGCGTCGAATGTCACCGTCTTCATGATCGGCCGGCTGCTGCAGACGGCAGTGGTGGCGGGTTTCGTGCTGCCGCGCGCCATCATCCGGGACACCGTGCCGATGGAAGGGGCGGCCTCGATGATCGCCTATGTCACCATGGGCATGTCGCTGGTGCCGATGATCGCGCCGACGGTCGGCGGCACGCTCAGCGATCTCTTCGGATGGGAGGCGAATTTCGTCCTGATCCTGGGGCTCGGCCTGCTGACCCTGACGCTCGTCTCCATCGATCTCGGCGAAACGAACCGCACGCCCGCCGCGAGCTTCACCGCCCAGTTCCTGAGCTGGCCGGACCTGTTCCGGTCGCGCCGCTTCTGGGGCTATACGCTCACCTCGACCTTTTCGTCCGGCGTTTTCTTCGCCTTCCTCGGCGGCGCGCCCTTCATCGGCACGGCGATCTACCACCTGACGCCCACCATGCTCGGCGTGCAATTCTTCCTGATCGCCACCGGCTACATGGTCGGCAATTTCATCTCGGGACGGTATACGCGCCGCCTCGGCACGATGACCATGATGATCTCGGGCAGCGTCGTCAGCCTGATCGGCGTCGGCATCACCACTGCGCTGCTCTTCGGCGAGGTCGCATCCGCCACCGCCTTCTTCGCGCCTCTGGCGCTGACCGGCGTCGGCAACGGATTGACGCTGCCGAGCTCGAACGCGGGGATCGTCAGCGTGAGGCCGCATCTTGCCGGCTCCGCCTCCGGGCTTGGCGGCGCGATCACCGTCGGCGGCGGCGCGGCGATGTCGACGATCGCGGCGGCCGTTCTGAAGGAGGACGGCGGCGCGATGCCGCTGCTCCTGGTGATGGGCCTTTCGACCGTGCTCGCCCTGGCCGCCACCGAATACGTCCGCCAGATCGACCGTCGCGAAGGCGCGATCGAAACGAGGAGCGACGACTGATGGCCACCATTCACCGCCCCCCGGGCCTGATCCTTGCCGGCGGCAGATCGAGCCGCATGGGCGCCATCAAGGCATTCCTCGACATCGGCGGCGTCACCATCCTCTCGCACATCGTGCGGCGGCTCGCTCCCCAGGTTTCGGCAATCACACTCAATGCGCCGGAGGACTTTCCCAATCCGCTGGGTTTCGGCCTCCTGCCCGACCGGATCGGAAACCACATCGGTCCGCTTGCCGGCGTGCTTTCCGGCCTGCGCGACATCGAGGCCCGCGGCGCGGCCGCCACCCATCTCCTGACCGTTCCATCCGACAGCCCTTTCGTGCCGGCCGATCTTGCCGAGCGCCTGCGGGCGGCAACCGATAATCCGGATGCGGTCGTCATCGCCGCCTCGGACGGACGCAGCCATCCGGTCTTCGGGCTCTGGCCGGTTTCAGTCGCCGACGATCTCGAGGCCTGGCTCGGCGATCCCGACAACCGGCGCATCAAGGCCTTCCTCCGGCGTCACCCCATGGTGACCGTCGAATTCCCGCTGATCGACACGGCGCGCGGCCCGCTCGACCCCTTCTTCAACATCAACACGCCCGAGGACCTCGAAGAGGCCCGCAATTTCGCGAAGGAGCTTGCGTGACACCTCCCCGCGTCTTCGGCATTTCCGGCTGGAAGAATTCCGGCAAGACAGGCCTTGCCGAACGGCTGGTCGCGGAACTGACCCGCCGGGGCTACCGGATCTCGACGATCAAGCACGCCCATCACGACTTCGACATCGACAAGCCGGGCGCGGATTCTTTCCGGCACCGCGAGGCCGGCGCGCATGAGGTGGCGATCGTGTCGGGCGCCCGCTTCGCCATCATGCACGAGCTGCGCGACGAGCCCGAGCCCCGTCTCGACGATATCCTGGCGCGCCTCGCCCCTTGCGATCTCGTGCTGATCGAAGGCTACAAGCGCGAGCCGGTGCCGAAGATCGAGGCCCGGCGGCTGGACGCCCGGAGCAGGGAGCCGCTCGCGCCGAACGACCCGCACATCGTCGCCATCGCAGCCGACCATCCGGTCATGGAAAACGCGCTGCCCGTCTTCGGCCTCGACGACACGGCGGCGATCGCCGATTTCATCGTGACAGCGACGGGACTTGCTCGCTAGACCTTGCCCCGGTGCTCGACGAGATAGCGCGTCGCCAGCGCCACATGCCGGGGGATCGGCTTGTCCTTGCGGTAATCGGCGACAAGACGGCGCGAGATTTCAAGCGCGGAGGCCATGCCTTCCAGGCTCATGCCAAGCGTGTCCATTGCATCCCGAAAATCACTGTTGCGAATGTGACGGGCGGAAGCGCCGCAAGCCGCACAGCTGAAAATTCGAGGTCCTCGCCAGGCCACTGCAGACAATTACGATCTTCGCTGACGATCATCCGGCGGAACAGCTCGTCATCCTGACGAAGCGGAATGTAGATACGCCGGCTCTCCAGCGCGGGTGCGAGGTCGACGACGCTCGCCTCTCCACCATCCCAGACAATCCGTACCCTGCGCCCGTCAAGCGGAACGGCCTCGGCAATCCGAGGCAAAGGGTTTCCAACCGCGATGATATCGTCATCTTACATTGAGACGTTGCCAGGCATCCTCCAACACCTCCCGGTTTTCGGTCACCCAGGCCATGGCTGTCCCGAGGCTGCGCCGATCGATCGAACCCGCCGGGATTTCCAGCTTGGCAAGCCCTATCAGAACTTCATGATCCGGCGTGACGACATGAAAATGAGGCGGATGATGATCATCGGCAAAAATCTGGATCTTCAGGTTTCCTAAGCTTTACGATGGTCGGCATCATCCATCCCCGCGAGATTCCAAATATTGCGCATGACGCACTATTTCAATGCAAAAAGCCGCCGGATCGCTCCGGCGGCCTTGTCTTTCGGTGAACGGCGATCCTACCGGTTCGAGGCGACCGGCTTCACCAGCGGGGTGATGCGGCGGATCGTGACGCGGCGGTTCTCCTGGTTCGGGCCATCGGTCTGAACCTTGAGATACCGTTCGCCGTAACCCTGGGTCGTCAGGTTTTCCGGCGGAATGCCGAAGGCGTCCGTCAGAACCCGGGCCACCGATTCCGCCCGCTCGTCGGAAAGGATCAGGTTGTCGTTGTCGGAACCCACCGCATCCGTATGGCCCTCGATGAGGAAGGTTTCAGACGGGTCCTTGCCCAGCACCTTGTTGATCGCATCGGCAACCCGGCGCAGCGAGCTTGCCTGGTTCATCGGGATCTCGGCGCTGCCTGTCGCAAAGGTGATCGTGTCGAGGTCGATGCGCGGCACCTTGTCACGGATGCGGGCCGAATAGCGGACCTCGTCGAGCGTGTAGACGCGCTCCACGCGCTCCACCGGCGGCTGCTCCAGGAATTCGTAATAATCCCTGTCCGGCTCGCTCGACGTGTCGATGATATAGTTGTCGATCGGCACGCTGAGACGCATCGGCGGCAGGTCATAACCGGGATCACGCCAGACATGGTCCGAGCCGCGGCGTTCATCCGCAAGTTCCGGCGCATAGTAGAGGACATATTCGTCCCCGCCCCGCAGGACGCGGCTGCGCTGGATGATCTCGCCATAACGGTTGCGGACGGTGACGATGCGGGTGCCGTCATCCCGCACAATCACTTCGCGGACCTGTCCGTCACGAAGCCGCTCGTAGACCGGAGCGCGGCCGCGCTCGTCGTAGAAGCGGCGGCTGTCGTCGTGGCGCACGAAGGTCTGGTCGTCGATCGAGATGATGGTGCGGGCGCCGTCGCGATCCCGCTCGCGGTCCCGGTCCCGGCCGATTTCCTCGCGGAACTCCCAGCCCCGGGGCCGCTCGAATTGCGGGCGCCGGTCGAGGCGTTCGCCGCGCTCCTGGATCATCGCGCGGACCTGCTCCTCCTGCTCGCGGCTGAGCGGGGCGCCCGCCTGCGCTTCGGCATCGGATCTCGGCGGCGCGACCTGCTGCTGGTCGGCCTGTTCCGCCGGCCTGCGGCGCGGGCGGTCGCCGTCACGCGGCGGACGCGGACGCTCCTTGGCGCTGTCGAGCACGGCGGCACCGTTCTCGACCGGCAGCACGACCTGTTCCCCCTCGCGGGCGGAAGCGGGGTCGCGGGCGATCTGGCGCGCCCGCTCGATCTGCTCGGGCGTGCGCGGCGGCTGGGGCCGCGTCTGCGGCTGATCGCCCGCCTGCCGGCCACCATCGGCGGGTTGCCCCGCATTCCGCTCTGCGTCCGGCTGCGCGGGCTGTTCCGACTGGGTGCGCTGCGGCTGGCCCGGCAAGGGCCGGGGACGCTGGCCGTCCGTCGTCTGTTCGCGCGGCTGATCCGCAGGCGGCTGGGGACGCTGGCCTTCGGTCGTCTGACGGCGCGGCTGTTCGGTAGCAGGCTGCTGAGGCTGCTGGCCCTCCGTCGTCTGACGGCGTGGCTGGTCCGCAGGCGGCTGGGGCTGCTGGCCTTCCGTCGTCTGGCGGCGTGGCTGCTCGCGCGGCGGCTGTCCCTCGGCGTTCTCCCGGGCCGGATTTCCGGGCGCGGTTTCCTGCGTGCTTTCCGGCGTTGCGGCACGGTCGTTCACGCGCGGACGCGGCGGCGTCACGGCCTGGCCGTCTGCCGGCGCCGTGTTGCGCTCCTGGGCATTCCGGCGCGGCGGCTGACGGTCGGTGCCTTCCGGCGCCGGCTGCTGCTGCGTTTGCCTCGATGCGGGCTGTTCGGCCTGGGGCGCGGCCTGATCGCGCTGGCGATCGCGGCGCGGCGGAGCCACGTCGCCGCCCTGCCCCTCAGCCGCGTTGTCCTGCTGACGACGTTGCGGACGTTCGCCGCCGCCCTGGTCCTGACCCGACTGCTGCTGTTGCTGGCGGCGCAGCAGGCGTTCGGCATCGCCCTGCCCCTGGTCGGCCTGCTGCTGGCGGCGCTGCGGACGTTCCGCCGGCGCTTCCGCGGCCGGACGTTCGGCCTGCGGAGCCTGGCGCGGGGCGGCCTCACGCGGGGCTGCTTCACGGGGCGCCGCTTCCGGAGCGGCCTCGCGCTGGCGCCGCGGCTGCTCTTCCTGCTGGGCCCGGGGAGACGGCGCCTGCTGCCGCTGGCGGTCGCCCTGCCCCCGATCGCCGCCCTGATCGCGCCGGGGCCGCTGCTGCTCTTCGCCGCCTGCCTCGCCTTCCTGCGCCCGCCGCTTCTTCAACTGCAGCGGGTCTTCGTCCTGGACCTTGACGATGCCGGGCATCTGACCGGCTTCGATGGTGGGGTTCGGGGGAAGGGCCAGGGCCGGCTGCATCATCAGCGGCAGCGAGATAAACGGCGCTGCGGCGCTGGCGAACAGTCTGAATTTCCTCGACATCGACATTTCCTCTTTTCGGGTGAATCCCTTTCGTGCGCGTCCTTTATTGCCAGCCAGGGCGGACTTACGCGGCGGCTGAAACGGAATCAGCCGGAAATCGTTCCTTCATACCATCTTCCCGGCGGCATGAACCGCGTGTGAATGCCCCGTTCATGTTCCGGAATTCATGCCCCGGCTCCGCGCCCGCTCCGGCGCCCGCCGCGGGAAGACGGGGCGGCTTCAAATCCGCGACGCCACGCAGACGTGCACGTAAAATGCCGTTGCAATTTTGTCCGAGGCGGTATCTATAAATTGCAGACGGGGCGAGAGTGCCCCGCTTCCTCGCGGCGAAACAAAGGTCAATACGCCGCCGAGGCCGCCAACAGAGAGGATCATCATGAACATCTCCACCCGATTCCTCGCCGCTGCTTCCGTCGCGGCGCTGTCGCTTTTCGCCGGTTCGGCGAATGCCCAGGAAAAGCTCGTGATCGGTACGGAAGGGGCCTATCCGCCCTTCAACAACCTCGAGGCCAACGGCGAGCTGACCGGCTTCGACATCGATATCGCAAAGGCGCTCTGCGAGGAGATGAAGGTCACCTGCACATTCGTGACCAATGACTGGGACGGCATCATTCCGGCGCTGCAGTCGAAGAAGTTCGACGCGATCGTCGCCTCCATGTCGATCACCCCGGAACGCAAGGAGCAGGTCACCTTCTCCAAGAAGTACTACAACACCCCGCCGGCAATCGCCGTGCCGAAGGATTCGCCGATCACCGCAGCCACGGCGGCGGGCCTCAAGGGCAAGACGATCGGCGCCCAGGGTTCGACCACCCATTCCAACTACGCCGAAAAGCACATGCCGGATTCCGAGCTGAAGCTCTATCCGACCGCCGATGAATACAAGCTCGACATCGCCAACGGCCGCATCGACGCCGTCATCGACGATGTCGTCGTGCTTTCCGAATGGGTGAAGTCGGACGCGGGCAAGTGCTGCAAGATCCTCGCCCCCCTGCCGCTCGATCCCGAGATCAACGGCGAAGGCGCCGGCATTGCCGTCCGCAAGGGGGAAACCGCGCTTGCCGACAAGTTCTCCGCCGCGGTCGCCGCGATCCGCGCCAACGGCAAGTACAAGGCCATCAACGACAAATATTTCGATTTCGACGTCTACGGCGACAAGTAAGCGCCACGGGACCCCGATAATCCGGCGGGAGGCTTGCCCTTCCGCCGTTTTTCTTTTTAATGAAGCCAAGACAAGAGCGGCACGACAGAAGCCGCAGGGGAAAACGACCTTATGAGCGGATTCTTTTCCGCCCTCTCCACGACACTCGATCCGCTTTGCGGACCTGTTGGCATTTTCTCGCTGTTCGGCGCGGGATCGCTGGTCGCCTGCGGCGACGCGGGATGGGGAGATGAAATCGCCGCGGGCGTCCGGATGACGATCTCGCTGGCCATCGTGACGCTGCCCGTGGGATTGATCATCGGTTTCCTGATCGCGCTTGCGGCACAGTCGGAGGACAAGCTGTTGAGGCTTGCCGCCGGCATCTACACGACGATCTTCCGGGGCCTGCCGGAACTGCTGACGCTTTTCCTCATCTATTACGGCCTGCAGATTCTCATTCAGGCGCTTCTCTCCTGGATGGGCTACGAGGAGCGGATCGAGATCAATGCCTTCGTGGCGGGTGTCACGGCACTGTCGGTGGTCTTCTCCTCCTATTCGTCGGAAGTGCTGCTTTCCGCCTTCAGGGCCATTCCGCGCGGCCAGTACGAAGCCGGCGACGCGCTCGGCCTTCGTCGCTGGCGGACCATGCGCCTTGTCGTCATGCCGCAGTTGATCCGCATCGCGCTGCCGGGCCTCACCAATCTCTGGCTGATCCTGCTCAAGGATACGTCCTACGCCTCCGCGATCGGGCTTGCCGAAATCCTCCGCCAGACGGGCATCGCCGCCCGCGTCAGCAAGGAAGCCTTCTTCTTCTACGGCATCGCCTGCCTGCTCTACCTCATACTGGCCACCCTCTCCTCGGTCGGCCTCGGATTCCTGGAGCGCAACGTCAGGCGTTCGGAGGGCCGCCGATGACGGTCGTGACGGAACTCATCCCGCCGCGTCCGGCGCCGCCCCTCGCCAGGCGCAAGATCACCGGCGCGCGCATTGCCGCGATCGCGGTCCTGGCGCTCTGGGCGCTGCTTGCCGGCGCGCTCGTCCTGACCGTCATCACCGGTTGGGACGAGGCCAAATTCCTGCGTTACGGGCCGCGTTACCTCAACGGCCTCTGGACGACGATTTCGCTGGTCACCCTGGGGATCATCTTCGGGGCCGTGCTCTCGCTGCCGATCGCATTCGCGCGCATGTCGGACAACCGCGTGCTGAACACGATCGCCTATGTCTATGTCTATGTCTTCCGCAGCACCCCGCTGCTCGCCCAGCTTTTCCTGATCTATTACGGCCTCGGCAGCTTCAGGACGGGGCTCGAAACCGTCGGGCTGTGGTGGTTCTTCCGCGACGCCTGGTTCTGCGGCCTGCTGTCCTTCGTTCTGAACACCGCCGCATATCAGGCCGAAATCCTGCGCGGCGCCATACAGAGCGTGCCGCGCGGCCAGCACGAGGGAGCCGCGGCGCTCGGCATTTCCAAGTACATCGCCTTTCGCAAGATCATCCTGCCGCAGGCCCTGATCGTCGCGCTGCGGCCCTATGGCAACGAAATCATCCTGATGATCAAGGGCTCCGCGGTCGTGGCGATCGTCACGGTCTACGACCTGATGGGCGAGACGCGCTATGCCTTCTCGCGCACCTTCGACTACCAGACCTATCTCTGGGCGGCGATATTCTATCTTGCCATCGTCGAAACGCTGAGGCACGTCTGGGCCTTCCTCGAAGCCCGCCTCACGCGCCATCTGAAACGTTAGCAGCACTCAATCCAAATCGCTGCTAACATATTGTAAAATTTCACGAATACGCCTTTATAGAGCAATTGTAAAGCCTCAGTTAACCGTGGCATGCTCACCTTGTCGGGTGACGTTGAAACGTCATCCGAAAACAAGAAGTGGGAACTGCCGATGTCTGAAATGGAAATGATGCTGAAGGGCTACGGCCTGACGACAGCCCAGATCTTCTACCACCTGCCCGATCATCCCGTGCTGCTGCAGAGCTATATCTGGCAGGACTACGACCTCGCTCCGGACTTTCCGGAGATGAAGGGGTTCCTGAAGTTCTGGCAGGAGAAGCTCGACGGACCGCTGCATTCGGTCCGCTACGTTCACCGCAAGCTGATCTCGGCGAGCGAATGGCGCGCCGTGAAGGGAGAAATCATCCTGCATTGAGGAAAGCTGCTCGATTCCGAATGGATCGTCACGCCCCGCGGTGATTGCCAAAAGGCGATCGTCGGCTTAAAGCCCTCCCGAAACGAAGGACAAGCCGATGAAGAAGATCGACGAGGAAGCGCTGGCCGAAGCCTATAACCGGGCTCTGGCACTGGAGAAGGCGGGCGATATCGACGCGGCCGTGAAGGCCTACGAGGACGTGCTGGCGATCGATCCGGAAGATCATGGCGGCGCCGCCGTGCGGATCGCGTCCATGGGGCGCGGCGAAACGCCGCCCAAGGCGCCGGACGCCTATGTCGAAACCCTCTTCGACCAGCACGCCGAAAGCTTCGAGGACATCCTGGTCGAGCAGCTCGGTTATGCCGTGCCGGTCATGGTGCGCCAGCGCCTGCAGGAACTGGAGCTCGGGCCGTTCAAGCGCATGCTGGACCTCGGCTGCGGCACCGGCCTCACGGGCGGCACGCTGCGCGACATGGCCGACGACATCACCGGCATCGACATTTCCGAGAACATGGTCGAGATCGCCCACGAAAAGGACCTCTACGAGACGCTTTACGTCGCGGAGGCCGAGGATTTCCTGGAAGACAACGACGAGGAGCCGTTCGACCTGGTGACCGCCACGGACGTGCTGCCCTATCTCGGCGCGCTGGAACCGCTCTTCTTCGGCGCAGCGGAAAACATGGTCGCCGGCGGCGTCTTCGTCTTTTCGTCGGAAACATTGCCGGAAGGGGATGCCGATGGCCGCCCCTATATCGTCGGACCGCACCAGCGCTTCCTTCACACGGAGGCCTATATCCGCGCCCGGCTTGCCGACACCGGTTTCGACGTGGTCGAAATGTCGCAGATCAACGTGCGCATGCAGGACGGGCATCCGAGCCCTGGCCATCTGGTCATCGTCCGGCTGAAAGGCTAAACCTCCTCCGCATGGAGGATTCTGCATGACGCCCCAGCGCTATCTTCTCGCCCAGGCCTATAACAACGCCTGGGCCAACCACCGGCTGCTCAAGGCCTGCGGCCGGCTTTCGCCGGAAGAGCTTGCGGCGACGCGCGTCGGCTTCTTCCCGTCGATCGTCCATACGCTGAACCATATCCTGACGGTCGACTGGCTCTATGTCAGCGCGCTCGAAGGCGATTGCGTGGGGGCTGCCGCCTTCGAGCCGGAAATTCCCTTTCCCGTCCTTGCCGACCTCGAACGCGAGCAGCGCGCGGCCGACCGGCGTCTTATCCATCACTGTCGCAGCATCGATGCGGAGACACTCGCCCAGGAAGTCCGCCTCCCGCGCGCGGACCATGTGCAGGTGGAAACCGCCGATCGCGTGCTGCTGCACCTCTTCCAGCACCAGATCCACCACCGCGGCCAGGTTCACGCCATGCTGTCGGGAACCTCCGTGGCCCCGCCGCAGCTCGACGAATTCTTCGCCGCGGACGAGGAAGAATTGCGCAGACAGGATTTTGCCGAACTCGGCTTCACCGAAGCCATGATCTGGAGTTGATTTGAACCATGACATATTTCACCATCAAGGCCCTGCATCTCCTTTCCGACTTCCTGCTGATCGGCGGCATGCTGATCAACGCCTTCGTCATCGGCATGGTGCCGCCGGCGATCCGCGTTGGCGTGATCTCGGCGCTCCGGAAATACGACCGGACGGTGACCACCGCCGCGCTGGGCGGCGTATGGGTCTTCGGTCTCTGGCTCGCCTTCGGTTACGGCTTCTACACGACCGGCTGGTTCGGCTTCAAATTCCTGATCGTCCTCATGCTGTCAGCACTGCACGGGATGCAGGGCGGCTGGATGCGCCGGATGGAGGCCGATCCGAAGCTCGATCCGCCTGCCTTCGTGCGCGCCGGCATGCCGATCATCCTCGTATCGCTCGTGCTGATCGTGGCGCTTGCGGTCATCAAGCCGTTCTGACCGGCCCGATGACGACGACGCCTCCGCGTCATGCGATCAGGACGGACCGTCTCGTCCTGCGGCCGAGCGACGGCGCCGATGCGGACCGCGCATTCGAAATCCAGTCGGACTGGGAGGTCACGCGCATGCTGCGCATGGCCTCCTTCCCGGCCGACAGGCAGGCGATCCATGCGTGGTTTTCCGACCACCGGCGCGAATGGCTCGCCGGCGAGGCCTTCCGCTTCGCCGTGGAGACCGACGGTCGGATGATCGGCCTTACCGATCTCGACGAGATCAGCGGACCCGAGGGGGAAATCGGCTACTGGCTGGAACGCGCCGCCTGGGGCCACGGCTACGCTTTCGAGGCAGCCGGCGCCCTGACCCGCTTCGCGTTCGAAACCGCCGGACTTTCGACCCTGAAATCCGGGCATGCCGAGGACAACCCCGCCTCCGGGCGCATTCTCGCGAAGCTCGGCTTCGCCCCGATCGACACGGTCGAACGCTTTTCCCGTCCGCGCGGCGAAATGATCCGGCAATGCCGCTACACGCTCGCCGCCTGAGGCTCGGGCCGGCCGACGAAATCGATGCAATTCGTCCGATGCGGCTTTTCCGGGCAGCGGCTTTGCTCCCCGGCCCTTTGGGTCGGCTGAAGCGGGCCGCCTGATCGACCGGCCGGCTTGGCTGTCGAGCTTGGCCACGACCTGCGCCGGCCGGTCGACCATCCGACTCCGTTTGAGCCAACAGGACACTTCAATTTAGTCCTGAAAGGCTCTAATCCTCGGACAACGAAATTCCGGAGGTTCAGCATGGCGAAAGTGGCATTCATCGGTCTCGGGGTCATGGGGTTTCCCATGGCGGGGCATCTCAAGGAGAAAGGCGGCCACGACCTCACGGTCTATAACCGCACCGCGTCCAAGGCTTCCGACTGGGTCGCGAAATTCTGTGGCAGGACCGGCGCCACGCCGGCGGAGGCCGCAAGCGGTGCCGATTTCGTGTTCACCTGCGTCGGCAACGACGACGACCTGCGCTCGGTGACGATCGCAGAGACCGGCGTGCTCGCCGGCATGAAACCCGGCTCGATCCTGATCGACAATACGACCGCAAGCGCCGAAGTCGCCCGCGAGCTGGAGGCCGCCGCCAGGGCCAGGGGCATCGGGTTCATCGACGCGCCGGTTTCCGGCGGCCAGGCGGGGGCGGAAAACGGCGTCCTCACCGTCATGTGCGGCGGCGACCAGGCGACCTTCGACAAGGCGAAGCCGGTCATCGACGCCTATGCCCGCATGGTCGGCCTGATGGGCCCGGCAGGCGCCGGACAGCTCACCAAGATGATGAACCAGATCTGCATCGCCGGCGTCGTCCAGGGCCTTGCCGAAGCCATCCATTTCGGCAAGCAGTCCGGCCTCGACATCGAGAAGGTCATCGAGGTGATCTCCAAGGGCGCCGCCGGCTCCTGGCAAATGGAGAACCGCTACAAGACGATGAATGCCGGCACGTACGATTTCGGCTTCGCGGTCGACTGGATGCGCAAGGACCTGGACATCGTGCTGACGGAAGCCCGCCGCAACGGCGCCAAACTGCCGCTGACCGCGCTGGTCGACCAGTTCTACGGCGACGTGCAGGCGATGGGCGGCAACCGCTGGGACACGTCCTCGCTTCTCGCCCGGCTCGACAGGAAATAGGCGGCGGGATGATCGGCTCGCCCTCCTCCGTCGCGGAGATCGTCGCGCATCTTCAATCGCTGCGCTCGCAGGAGAATATCGCAGGCATGGCGCGCTACGGCATCGCGACCGACGGGGCGATCGGCATTTCCAACCCGGACCTGCAGAAGATCGCCCGGCGCGTCGGACGCAACCACGGCCGGGCGCTCGATCTGTGGCGCACCGGCATCCGCGAGGCGCGGATGCTGGCGATCTACACCGCCGATCCGGCAGCGCTGACGCCGGCGGAAGTCCGCGCCTGGTCGGCGGATTTCGCCTCCTGGGAAATCGTCGACGCCGCCGCCGACCTTCTCACGGAGACGCCGTTCTGGCGGGAGCTCATCGCGGAATTCTCCGGAGACGACCGGGAATTCGTCCGCCGCGCGGCCTTTTCAATGATCGCCGGCGCGACGGTGCACAACAAGCGGGAGCCGGACGAAACCTTCATCGCCTACCTGCCGCTGATCGAGGCCCATGCCGACGACCCGCGCAATTTCGTGAAGAAGGCGGTCAACTGGGCGCTGCGCAACATCGGCAAGCGCAGCCGCAACTGCCACGGGCCGGCGCTCGCGCTTTCGCAGAAGCTTGCCACTTCGGTCGACAAGACCGCCCGCTGGATCGGCAAGGATGCGGTGAAGGAGCTTTCGGGCGAGAAGGTTCTGGCGCGCCTCAAGGGTTAGGCCGCAGGCCCGGAGCCGGCATTGGCGGCAATCCGGACAGGTCCTTATCCGGCGGCATGCACGCCGGGCTTCATGACGAAGAAATGGGAGTGCAGAAGCTGAGGGCCATCAGGCTCCTCTTCCGCAACGCCGTCTCCCATGGATGGATCGGCATGACAGGACGAAACGTTGTCCTGCCGCGCCCCGGAGCGATCGCGAGGGGCGATCGTCCCGATCAGGTCCTTCATCCTGCGCAGTGCCTCGATCATCCGCATGGGCCAACCTCCGGTCATGCCCAGTATAGCGGGTAATCAGGCAAAATCCACGCAGACCTACTCCTCTCCCGACTTCTGGTTATCGAGCATCATGTAGTCGAGCGGCAGTTCGGTCGTGTACTTGATCTGCTCCATCGCAAAGGCCGAGGAGACGTCGCGGATCTCGATCTTGGAGATCAGCCGCTTGTAGAACGCGTCATAGGCGCCGATATCCGGCACGACGACGCGCAGGAGATAGTCCACGTCCCCGCTCATGCGATAGAATTCCACGACTTCGGGAAAATCCACGACGACTTCCGAAAAACGCTTCAGCCATTCGATCGAGTGGCTTGCGGTGCGGATCGATACGAAAACCGTGACCTTGGTATTGACCTTGCCCGGATCGAGCAGCGCCACGCGGCGGCGGATGACGCCGTCCTCCTCCATCTTCTGGATGCGCCGCCAGCAGGGCGTGGTGGACAGGCCCACCTTCTTCGCGAGGTCCGCGACGGCGAGAGTGGAGTCTTCCTGCAGAATGCGCAGGATCTTGCGGTCAAGGCGGTCCATCCAGAGTCCTTTCGAAATGATTTTTCGTTATACACCTAATTCATAGCAGTTAACCGAATTTTGTTTCAACGGATCAGGCTATCCACATTCTGTCGCAGGACCGGCAACACGTCGGCCTCGAACCAGGGATTTTTCTTCAGCCAGCCGGTATTGCGCCAGCTCGGATGCGGCAGCGGCAGGACGCGCGGCCCCTCGTTGGCAAAGAAATAGTCGCGCCAGTTCTCCACCGTTTCCGTCATGCTCTTCTTGCGCCTTGCGCCCAGATGCCAGGCATGCGCATAGCCCCCGACCGCCAGAACGAGTTCGATCTGCGGCATGGCGGCCAGCACCCTCGCCCGCCAGAACGGAGCGCATTCCCGCCGCGGCGGCAGGTCGCCGCCCTTGTCGTCATAGCCCGGGAAACAGAAACCCATGGGCACGATCGCAAAACGATCCGCGTCGTAGAATTCCTCCCGGCTGACCGACATCCAGTCCCGCAACCTGTTGCCCGAGGCATCGTTGAAAGGCAGCCCGCTTTCATGCACGCGCAATCCCGGCGCCTGGCCGGCGATCAGCACCCGCGCCGTCTGGGAAAGCACCGCCACCGGCCGGGGCTCGTGCGGCAGGCGGTCGCCCTCGCCCCTTGCAGGTGTGTCGCGGCAGATACGACAGGCCTTGATGGCCTGTCGCAGGGTTTCAAGCTCGCGGTGCCGTCCGGCGATCCCATCCATGCTCATCCCCGACCGGCCATCTGCTTCATCCAGCCCACGACCGTCTCCAGGAGGTTCGGGGCCTCCATCATGCCCCGGCTCGCCCGCCAGTCGCGCGGGCTCTCGAAATGTCCGGCCCAGAGCCCCTGCCGCTCCCGCCGGGCCGCCGCCTGCTCCTCGGCATAGAGGCCGGAGGCGATTGCCAGTCCCTGCCGCACCAGCGCGGCATTGATGCCGGCGGCGCCCGCGCGGCAGCGCACGAGAAGCCTGCGGTAACGGTCCCGCTCGCGGCCGAGGCATTCCGTCTGCGGGTCCGTGACGAGCTGCGCCAGCAGCCGTCTCGCCTCCCTTCCGCAGGCCCAGGCCATGCCGCGGTCATCCTCACAGGTCTGGTCGATCTCCGGCGCGTCGATGCCCTGCAGCCGCAGGCGCTCGCCGCCCGCCGAAAGCGTGTCGCCATCGATCGCGTAGAACGGCCCGGACATGACGGTGTCGGCCGTCCCGTCCAGTTTTGCCGCGATCAGCGCCAGAAGGATGAAAAAGGCGGCCAGAACCACGCCGCCCCGCAAGATCCTGAATATACGAGCCACAATCTCGCCTTATTGAAAAACGGAAGCTTCAGAGAAATGGCAAACAAAACCTTTCCCGGCAGGACTCTCTTAAGGTTTTGCACCTAGTCTCTCAACCACCCGGGCAAGCAATCCAGCAATCATGAGTAACGGCGTCAGCACTTCGACCGACAAGATCATCGTGGATCGATCGCGCAGCCACCGCAACAAGGCTGTATCGAAGGCTGTCCGCGCGACCCGCGAACGGCTCCAGTCCAGCGCCAAGGGCAATCAGGTCTTCGACCGCGACATGCTGGGCCTGCACGTCAACGCCGTGCTGCAGGGCGCCTCTATCATGCCGCTCTTCATCGTTCTCGTGACGGTGATCGGCGTCTATCTCAACCCGGAAACCGGGCTTTTCGCCTGGGCGCTGCTGATGCTGAGCGTCCATGCGATCAACGTGCTTCTGGCAAGGCGGGCGAGCCGCAAGGAAATCTCGGCGATCGAGACCCGCAAATGGCGCGGCAGGCTGCTTGCCGCCCAGGTGCTGATCGGTTTCGGCTGGGCGATCTTCTCCTTGCAGAGCTGCAGCGCCTGTTCCGGCGACAGCTACTATTTCTACAAGGGCGCGGTGCTGCTCGTGGCGATCTCGATCACCGCGATGGGCAGCTTCATGCTGCGGCTCGGCGTGCTGTTCGGCTTCCTGCCGACGATCACGGCCATGCTCGTCACGGCCGTCCTGTCCCGGCACCTGCTCGATATCGGCCTGACGGCGATGTGCGCCACCGCCGTCGTCTTCTTCCACTACATCGCCGACCGGCTCTACCGTTCCAACCTCACGCTGATGTCCTACCAGTCGGAAAAGGACGACCTGATCGCCGAACTCGAAGTGGCGAAATCCATGTCCGACGAGGCGCGCCGGCGGGCGGAAGAGGCGAACCTCGCGAAATCCCGCTTTCTGGCGTCCATGTCGCACGAGCTGCGCACGCCGCTCAACGCCATCCTCGGCTTCTCGGAGGTGATGAACTCGGAAGTCCTCGGCCCTCTCGCCAACCCCACCTACAAGGAATATGCCGGAGACATCCACCGTTCCGGCCAGCACCTGCTGAACCTCATCAACGAGATCCTCGACCTTTCGCGCATCGAGGCGGGCCGCTACGACTTGAGCGAGGAGGCGCTTTCGCTCTTGGAAATCGCCGAGGACTGCATCGGCATGGTGCAGCTTCGCGCCCGCGCCAAGAACATCACGATCCGCGAACAGTTCGAACCGGATCTGCCGCAGGTCTGGGCGGACGAGAAATCGATGCGCCAGGTGCTGCTGAACCTGCTCTCCAATGCCGTGAAGTTCACCCCCCAGGGCGGCGAGGTCACCGTCAAGGTGGGCTGGACGGCCGGCGGCGGCCAGTATGTGGCGATCAAGGACAACGGCCCGGGCATTCCCGAAGAGGAAATCCCCGTCGTGCTTTCGGCCTTCGGCCAGGGATCGATCGCCATCAAGAGCGCCGAACAGGGCACCGGCCTCGGCCTGCCGATCGTTCAGGCGATCCTCGCCAAGCACGACGGCCAGTTCATCCTGCGCTCGAAGCTGCGCGAGGGCACCGAAGCGATCGCCATACTGCCCGCCACCCGCGTCCTGCAGAGCGTGCCGGCGGTCGCCGACGCTCCGGCCATCGAGCGCCGCCGCAGAAGCTTCGCGTGACCGGCACGCCCGGCTTCCGTGGACGGGCATTTGCTTGCATAATGCGCCCATGACAAAACTCCTCGACCGCGCCATCGCAGCAGCAAGGGAACTTCCCGCCGAAATGCAGGACGAGATTGCCGGCATTCTGTTGAGTTTCATGGGCGAAGACGACGGAAACGTCCACCAGCTCACACCTGAAGAAGAGGCCGACCGGGAAATCGAACGGGGAGAAATCGCGACCGAAGAGGACGTTCGGGCGATGTGGGCCAAGTACGGCCTGTGAAACTCCGTTATACGGTTCGAGCCCTTCGAGAAATCGACAGCGCCATCTCCTATATCGGCGAGCGTTCTCCGGATTGAGCGTCGAAGGTGGCGGTACGCTTTCGAAAGATATTGGCCTTCCTCCGGGAGCGGCCGCATGCCGGAGCGGCAACCGGCAGAAGGAACACGCGCCGCTTCTTCCGCAAGCCCTATCCTTACGTCATCTATTATCGCATCGGAGCGGATGAAATCATCGTCCAGCGGTTTCGCCACACGCCCCGCAAAGGCGTCTAGTTCCAAATCCGCGGCACCACGACCCATAAGGCAAAGAACCCATTCGCGCAGAGCAGGCAGAAGACGGCGAAGGAACCGAGATCCTTGGCATGCCGTCCGACGGTGGAAATCTCCGGCGAGATGCGGTCGACCAGTTCCTCGATCGCCGTGTTGAGCGCCTCGACGCTGAACAGGACGAGCATCAGGATCAGGAAGACGAAATAATCCGGCGGCGCGGCGCCCACGACCGCAAAGAGGACGAGGCCGGCGGCGAAGGCGTAGACCTCCTGCCGGAAGGCCGGCTCCTGCCAGAGGCGCTTCAGCCCCTGCATGGAATAGCGTGTCGCCGCGATCACCCTGCGGATGCCGCCCGCCTTTTCGATATTGCTGTCGGGCGGCGTCTTTTCCATGACGCTCAATTGCTCTTGTTGCTGACGCCGGCCTGCTCGAACGTGGCCATGCCGGAATGGCAGGCGGCGGCGGCCTTGACGATGCCCGCCGCAAGCGCCGCCCCGGTTCCCTCGCCAAGCCGCATGCCGAGCGCCAGAAGCGGCGTCTTGCCGAGCTTCTCGATCGCCCTCAGGTGGCCCGGCTCGCCGGAAACATGACCGACCAGGCAATGATCGAGCGCGGAGGGATTGGCGGATTTCAGGATCGACGCAGCCGCCGTCACCACGTAGCCGTCCAGCAGGACCGGGATCTTTTCCACCCGGGCGGCGAGGATCGCGCCGGCGATCGCGGCGATCTCGCGGCCCCCGAGCCGGCGCAGCACTTCCAGCGGATCGGAAAGATGGTCCCTGTGGAATTCCACGGCCTGTTTCACCACGGCGACCTTGCGCGCCAGCAATTCGCCGTGGGAGCCGGTGCCGGGACCGACCCAGTCCTCCGCGTCGCCACCGTAGAGTGCGAGGTTGATGGCGGCGGCGACTGTCGTGTTGCCGATGCCCATCTCGCCGATGCACAGGAGATCGGTGCCGCCGGCGATCGCCTCCATGCCGAAAGCCATGGTCGCGGCGCAATCGCGCTCGGAAAGCGCCGCCTCGGTCGCGATGTCACCGGTCGGGTAGTCGAGCGCCAGGTCGAAGATCTTCAGGCCAAGGTCATGGGTGACGCAGATCTGGTTGATCGCTGCGCCTCCGGCCGCGAAATTCTCGACCATCTGCTGTGTCACCGAGGAGGGATAAGGCGTGATGCCATGGCGCGTCACGCCGTGATTGCCCGCGAAGATCGCCACGAGCGGCCGGTTGACGGCGGGCGCCCTGCCCGTCCAGGCGGCAAGCCAGAACGCGATCTCCTCCAGCCGCCCCAGCGAGCCGGCCGGCTTGGTGAGCTGCGCGTCGCGCTCGCGCGCCGCGACCAGCGCCCGCGCATCCGGCCCGGGAAGGTTCTGCAACAGGACACGGAAATCGTCGAAAGGCAGGCCGGTCACGCTCATCTGAAGTCTCTCTTGTCTTGGAACCGGGTCCGCTTGTCTTTCCCGGCAAATCGCGCTTCTGTGCGCCTCTCATAGTCGGGGACTCATGGAGGAACAACTGCCAAACGCAAGCGAATTCGTCGCAGACCTTGCCCGTTCGGTGGGTTTCCTCAGCCGTCTGCCGGTGCCGGACCGCTTTTTTCAGGGCCATGACGGCTCGGTCTCGCGCGCCGTGCGCGCGTTCCCGGTCGCCGGCCTTCTCATCGCCGCCCTGCCCGCGCTCGCCCTGCTGCTGCTTGCGTCCGGCGACGCGCTGCTCTCCGCGCTGATCGCGCTGGCGCTGCTCGCCCTGCTGACCGGGGCCTTGCACGAAGACGGTCTCGCGGACACCGCCGATGGCCTCGGCGGCGGGCGGGACGCGGAGCACGCGCTGTCGATCATGAAGGACAGCCGCACCGGCAGCTACGGCGTGGTCGCGCTTGTCCTGTCGTTCGGCCTGCGTGCGGCCGCGCTCGCCGCGCTCGCACGCCACGAACCCGCGCTCGCCGCCCTGTCGCTGCTTGCCGCCGCCGCCGCCAGCCGCGCCGTCATGGTCGCCCACTGGCACGCGCTTCCATCCGCCCGCAAGAGCGGCGTCGCGGCCGGCGCCGGCCTGCCGGACGAGGCGGCCCGCAACCTCGCGCTGTTCATCGGCGCGGCCGTGCCGCTCCTGCTGCTGGTTCCTTTGCTGGGATTGCCCAGGACGCTGCTGCCGCTCATCGCCGCCGCGGCCGCGGGTTTCGGCTTCACCCGCTTCGTTCGCGGCAGGCTCGGCGGCCATACGGGCGACACGATCGGCGCCACGCAGCAGATCAGCGAGATCGTGATGCTCTGCGCCCTTGCTCTCATCGCGTGAAGCCCCGATATATTCTCCCATGATTTCGCCCTGCATCCTCGTCTGTTCGATCGACATGAAGACCGGCTACTGTTTCGGCTGCGGACGGACACGCGACGAGATTGCCGGCTGGATCGACTATACCGACACGGAGCGCCTCCGGATCATGGACATCCTGCCTGCCCGCCTCGAAACCGTGGAACGCCGGCCGCGGCGGGAAACGCGCCGCCGACGCCTGGCGAGGGAGCGCGACGACGCATGAACGGCCTGACCTTCGTCCTCCTCGTCCTCGGCATCGGCCTCGCGCTGCTGATCTTCAACCACGACACCGGCCAGACCTTCGGCATCGCCAACGAGGATTTCGGCCAGATGGTCTATCTCGTGCCGATCGCGGGCCTGCTTTCGGTCGGCATCCTCGCGGGACGCCGCGGCGACATGGGACAGGTGCTGCGCAACATTGCGATCTGGCTTCTGATCGTGCTCGGACTGGTCGCCGCCTATCTCTACCGCGACGACGCCCGCAATGTCGGCGCACGCATGGTCGCGGGCCTGCTTCCCGGCACCGCCGTCGTCGTCACCACGAGCGAAGGCAGCAACGAGGTGATCATCCACAAGACGCGCGGCAACCATTTCCAGACCAATGTGCGGGTCGAGGGCAAGGTGCTGCCGATGCTCGTCGACACGGGAGCCAGCACGGTCGTGCTCTCCTACGACGATGCCCGCGCCATCGGGCTCGACCCGCAGGACCTCAGCTACACCATCAGCGTCATGACGGCGAACGGAAGGGCCATGGCAGCCCCCGTCCGCCTCGATGAGATCGCCATCGGCCCGATCGTGCGGCAGAACGTCCGCGCCATGGTGGCGGAAGACGGGCGGCTCGACGAAAGCCTGCTCGGGATGAGTTTCCTCTCGACGCTCGGCTCGCTGCAGATGCAGACGGATGAATTGAGGCTGAGGGACTGAGCAGCTCGCCTCCGAACGGCCCTTTTTCCGCACGGCTCGGCAGTCGAGCCCGCTTACTATTCGTCCGGAAAGGGCCATCGGAACAGCTCTCCGACGGGAGCGATCACGGCATCGTCCGTGCGGCAAAGACAGACAAAGCCGCCGGCGGGATTGAAGACGGGACGTTGGGGAAACGTCCCGGGGACGAGCGCAACCGGCGCAAGCGTGTCGGCGGACACAAAAAGGTGTGCGTCCCGGGATGAGAAGGCAATCCACAGCCCATCCGGAGACCAGACGGGCTGGGCGAAGGCGGGAGGTGGCGTGACAATGCGCTCGCACAGGCCGGCGCCGGTCATCGTGTCCTTCACGACCCATTTCGACGGCCGCGCGCGAAGCTCGCCGGCCGGATCGGTCACAAGGTAGCGGCACAGGATCTTCCGGCCGTCCGGCGATACGTACATTCCGCTGGTGAAGGTGTTGCCCATCAGCTCGCGCATCGCCATCGTGCCGATGTCCAGGCCGCACAGCACCTCGCCAACCGGGTCCCGGCTGGATATGGCCGGGATCAGGCGGACGACCGTCAGCAGGTCCTTTCCACGCGTCAGGTGAAGTTTGCGCAGTTGCGATCCCGCCTGAAAAAGCCCGGAAACCTCGCGGCCGTCGCGAGGGTCGAGACGCTGAAGCAGGCCATGCCAGGTCGCGAAGAGAAAGGTTCCATCGGCGAGCAGCACGCCCCGGTCGCCTTCTCCGACCGGCGCGGTCTGCCAGAGAATGCCGCCGCTGGCGTTGCAGAGGCCGAAATGGCGGCCGGATGTGTCCGTGGCGATGATCGTGCCCTGTTGCGGCGCCTCGACCAGGGCCGAGCAGTATCTGATCCTGGCCGTCCAGAGTCTCTTCGGGACAAGGTTCCCGTCGGCCGCGCGTTGCAGGACGTGTTTTTCGACACGGTTGCCGGCGATCGTGACGATCGCCGCTCCGTCATCGACAAACAGGGCGCGATCGACGGTCTTCATCCGCCGAAATCCCGCACCGGTTCGTCGCCATCGCCCTTCCCGCGGAACTGGCTGGGCGGCGCTCCGATGATCCGCTTGAAGGCGCGGCTGAAGGATGCCTCGGCATCGTAACCCAGCCGCTCCGCCACAACGGCGACCCGCATTCCGTCCTTCAGCCATTGCCGCGCCTGGTGCATGCGCACCCGCGCGACGTAGCGCGCCGGCGTTTCGCCCACCACCCGCAGGAACCGTTCGGCAAAACCCGACCTGGAAACGCCCATGATCCGCGCCAGCGCCACAACGCTCCAGTCCCTGTCTGGCTGCAGGTGGATGGCCGCCAGCACGCGGCCGACATCGGGATTGCGCACGGCGGCGATCCAGCCGGTCGTATCCCCGCAGCCATGCTCGACCCAGGTGCGGATGAGGGTGGCGGTCAGGACGTCGGCAAGCCGGGCGAGAATGCCGCCCGCGCCCACCCGGTCCATCTCCACCTCGCGCGCCATCGCGTCGAGAAGATGCGGGATCGCCGGCTCGTTCCTGGCGAGCGCACTGGTCAGCATCGCCTCCGGCATCATCTGCAGAAGCGGATGCAGCCTGTCGATGTTGAAGCGCATGGAGCCGGTGAAGGCCAGCGTGCCGCCGCCCGCATCCGCGCATTGCATGTCGAAGACGCCCTGGCACACTTCCTTGCGTCCGAACCGCTCGAACGGCAGGGGCGCCACGCCCGGCGTGCTGGCCAGCACATGCCCGTCGCCACGCGGCAGGAGCACCGCATCGCCGGCCTGCAGGGGCAGCCATTCGCCGGATGGCACCTGAACCCAGCAACTGCCGCAGGCAATGAAATGGAACCGCGCCGCTTCCTGCGCCGGAAAGAAGGTCGCCCAGGGCTCGGCAAGCCGGCAGCGGCCATATTCAACCCCGTCGAGCCTCAGCCCACGCAGCATCTCGCTCAGCGGATCGGGATAATCTTCGGGCTCTTTTTTGGACGAATTGTCAAGCATATCGGATTTTCTAGCATAGAAACGACAGCCTGTCACGCTTAAGCCTATGCCGACCACAATATAGGAAACGATCATGACAGATTGCACCTTCGACCAGGAAAATCCGTCCTGCGATACGCGCGGCAAGGCCGCGTGGGACGCCGTCATTTCTCTGTCGCTCGGCGTTTTCGGTCTCGTCACGGCGGAATTCCTGCCGGCGAGCCTGCTTACGCCGATCTCCGCCGACCTCGGCATCAGTTCGGGCACGGCCGGGCAGACCGTCACCGTGACGGCCGTGGTCGGCGCCTTGGCAGGCCCCGGCGTGGTCATCGGCACCCGCAGCCTCAACCGGCGCTGGACGCTGTTCGGGCTCACGGCGCTGCTCATCGTCTCCAGCGTGCTCGCGGCCATCGCCAACGGCCTGCCGCTGCTGCTGCTGTCGCGCGTCCTGCTCGGCATCGGGCTTGGCGGCTTCTGGGCCATGTCGGCGGCGCTCGCCATGCGGCTCGTGCCCATGCACCTGCTGCCACGGGCGATGGCGGTGATCTTCACCGGCGTATCGGTGGCGACCGTGTGCGCCGCGCCTCTCGGCGCCTATATCGGCTCGACGCTCGGCTGGCGGGCCGCCTTCATGCTCACGGCCGCCGTCGGCCTGCTGACGCTTCTTGTGCAGGTGGTCACCATACCGTCCCTGCCGCCGACCGGAAGCGCCGGGCTCGGCACCATGGCCGCCGTGCTGAAAAGACCGAAGGTCCGCATCGGCCTCTTCGCGACGCTTCTGATCGTCGCGGGCCACTTCGCGGGCTTCACCTATATCCGGCCCTATCTGGAGACCATTCCGCACCTGAACGTCGAGATGATTTCGCTCGTGCTGCTCGCCTACGGCATCGGCGGCTTTTTCGGCAACATCGTCGGCGGCATGATCGCCGAACGCAGTTCCCGCCTGGGCGTCGCCTCCGCCGCCAGCCTGGTTGTCGTCGCGGCAGTGATCCTCGTCTCCGCGGGCGCCTCGCCGATCGCCTCCGCCGCGGCCGTCACGCTCTGGGGATTTGCCTTCGGCGCGCTGCCGGTCAGCATCCAGAGCTATGTGACGCGGGCGGCTTCGGACGAGGCGGAAAGCGTAGGCGCCCTGCTTCTGACGACCTTCCAGGTGGCGATCTCCAGCGGCGCCGTGCTCGGCGGCGTGCTGATCGACCTCCAGGGGCCGCTCGGCGTCATGTCCTTCGTCGGCGTCGCCGCCATGCTCGGCACGTCGGTCATGCTCGTCCGGGGCGGCAGGCGGGTGCAGCTGAGCGAGGGCTGAGCGCACGGCCCGCAAAGCAGACCGGTACCGGCTGCGGTCAGTTCCGCAGCCGGTATCCCGTCCGGAAGATCCAGCCGAGGACGGCAAGGCACAGCGCCAGGAAGAAGCCGATCATGGCAAGGCTGATCAGGGGATTGACGTCGGCGATCTCATAGAAGCTCCAGCGGAAACCGCTGACGAGATAAAGCACCGGATTGGCATGGCTCACCGCCTGCCAGAAGGGCGGCAGCATGTCGATCGAATAGAAGCTTCCGCCCAGGAAGGTCAGCGGCGGCACGACCAGCATCGGCACGATGTTGAGCTGTTCGAAATTCTTCGCCCAGATGCCGATGATGAAGCCGAACAGGCTGAAGGTCACCGCCGTCAGCACCAGGAAGACGATCATCATGAACGGATGCGCGATCCTGATGTCGACGAAGAAGGACGCGGTCGCCAGAATGATCAGGCCGATGATCAGCCCCTTGCTCGCGGCGGCTCCAACGTAACCGACCAGGATCTCCGTCATGGCGATCGGCGCCGACAGGATTTCGTAGATCGTCCCGGTGAATTTCGGGAAATAGATGCCGATCGAGCCGTTGCCGATGCACTGGGTCAGCAGCGTCAGCATGATCAGCCCCGGCGTGATGAACGATCCGTAGGAAACGCCCCCAACCTCCTGGATGCGCGAGCCTATCGCCGTCCCGAACACGATGAAATAGAGCGAGGTGGTGATGACCGGCGAGATGACGCTCTGCAGGAGCGTGCGCCGCATGCGGGCCATCTCGAAGAAATAGATCGACTTGATCGCCTCGAAATTCATGCCTTTTCTCCCGCTTTTTCCCCGACGAGCGCGACGAAGATGTCCTCAAGCGAGCTCTGCCGTGTGGAAAGATCGCGAAAATGGATATTCTCCGTCGCGAGCGCCGCGAGAAGCGAGGCGATGCTGCCCTGCCCCTCCTCGCCCTGGTATTCGTGGATGAGCGCCGCCCCGTCGTCGGAAAGCGCAAGGTTGTAGAGCGCCAGGCTTTCCGGCAGGGCCTTCAGGGGCTCGGAAAGTTCAAGGCGAAGCTGCTTGCGGCCGAGCTTCTGCATGAGCGCCGTCTTCTCCTCGACGAGAAGCAGCTTGCCGCCGTCGATGACACCCACCCGGTCGGCGATCTCCTCCGCCTCCTCGATATAGTGGGTGGTGAGGATGATGGTGACGCCGTTCGCGCGCAGCTTCTCCACCACCTGCCACATCTCGCGGCGCAGGTTGACGTCGACGCCTGCCGTCGGCTCGTCCAGGAAGAGGATCTTCGGTTCGTGCGCCAGCGCCTTGGCGATCAGCACGCGCCGCTTCATGCCGCCGGAAAGCTCGCGCAGCATGTTGTCCTTCTTCGGCCAGAGCGACAGGTCCTTCAGGATGCTCTCGATCAGGGCCGGATCGGGTTTCCTGCCGTGAACGCCGCGGGAAAAACTGACCGTATTCCACACCGTCTCGAACATGTCGGTCGTCAGTTCCTGCGGCACGAGGCCGATCATCGCCCGCGTCTTGCGGAATTCCCTGATCACGTCATGGCCGCCGACCAGCACCTTGCCGGCGCTCGGATTCACCAGTCCGCAGACGATCGAGATGAGGGTCGTCTTGCCGGCGCCGTTCGGGCCGAGCAGCGCCAGGATTTCGCCCTCCTCGATATCGAGGTCGACACCCTTCAGGGCCTCGAACCCGTTTTCGTAGGTCTTGGTAAGCTTTTCTATGGAAACGACGGGGGTCATCGGAAAACAGGTCTTTGCGGATTCGAATTGCGGAATTCGCCGCCAATATAGGCAAGGTTGCCCGCCAAACCATCCCGCACGGAAGAATATTGCGTTCGCTTTTCCTGACCAATCCGCCCCGCAACCGAAGGGATCGCCGGAAATGAAGAAAGAGCGTGCGGCAGCATGCCTTCACCAGCGGTTGTCATTTTTCCGTGACGTTCATGCAGCATTGTTCCGGCCAGGCAAGCAATGGTCCCGCCCCCTACGCCGCACGTAACCTCGCGCGACCATCATGACCAAAGCTATTTCAGGCCATTCCGTTTCCGCTTGCCTCGCATGTGCAGTTTTTGAGTATGAGTTCTCGTTTTCGGAGGTTCTGGCTTCTCCCCGCGAGCCCGTCTCCGCTCTCGCCGGCCTCCGTGCCGGCTTTCTTTTTGAACGGACGTCCCGGAAGGACAGGGCTTCGAGAGGGCACCGGCCTGACGCGCTACTCCTTCGGCACGCGAACCGGTCCGAAGGAATAGTGCGTCAGGATGTACACCCTTTGCGTCTCTTGCCGCATCCCGTGCTTTTTGTTTTCCTTTTCCGTGAGGCGGTGTCGTCCCTGACCCCCACGATCGCCCCCACGACGATACGGCTTCAGCGGCCGGGCCACGGGCCCGGCCGTTCCGTTTCCAGCTCCCGGAGCGGGCTGCCGGAACGGGCCAGCGGCTATCGGCCGGCATCCTTCCGGCTTTCCGATGGAAATCCGCATCCCCGTCTAGCGAAGGGCGTTCACCAGCCCGACGCGGCTGGAAACCGCAAGCTTCCTGTAGACCGATTTCAGCTGGCTGCGCACCGTCTCCGGCGAGACGCCGCGAAGGCGGGCGATCTCGTTGACGGTCCCGCCCTCGATCACGGCTTTCGCAACCTCGGCCTCGCTTCGCGACAGGGCGCCGAGATTGGCTCCCTGCGCCCGCGTCTCCTTCCTGATCAGGATCGCCACCGAAGGCCCGGACAGGAACTCGCGCATCGGATCGGAGGTCATCCGGACGAAGGTCAGCTCCCAGTCGCCCTCGGCATGGACGCGGTGCCGGCTGACGGCGGCCCCGAAAAAGCTCCGGCGCAGGAGACGCTCGAGGTCGTCCTGGACCTCGGAAACGATGCAGAACAGGCGTCCCGTCGGCGCATGGCAGAGACCGCAGCCCTTCTCGATATAATCCTGCGCCGACGTGTTGAACGATCTCGGATAACCGCCCTCGCCGACGATCACCATGCCGATATGGCTGACGTCGAGGAGCACGCCTTCCCGGCCCACCGCCGGGCTTTCCGTCGACGTGTTTCGGTAGAACGCAAAGGCCCGTTTCAGATGGGGCGCAAGCTCCGTGAAGAGATGCGCGTAAGCCTGGCTGTTGCGGTGATCCTCCCGCGACATCAGCGAGGTCAGGATGAACGACTGCCCCTTCTCGCGGAAGATCGTGATGCCCGCCCCGCCCTCCATGCCGGTCCCGACGAGGTATTCGTTGTAGAACTGCGTCTTCCTCAGCTTGACCGGGTCGTACATGGCATCCGACGTCACGCCCAGCCCGACGGGACGTATCGCCGCCCTGGCCATCCACGGATTGAGGGAACTGTAGGTCCGGTTGTAGGCCTGTATCTCGCCGTCTTCGTAACCCGCCGTCAGCGACATCGCGCCGGAGTTCGCAACGGCGTCATGGAACATCAGCGTCGTCTTGCCATAGGCCATGCCGGCGTTCAGCCTGTCGAGGAACTGCTGCCACGACGTCTCGCCGACGACCGCGCCATAGATCATCTCGATGAGATCGGACTGGTAACGTTCATCCCGGACAGAATAGCGCATAGGCAACACCTGGATATAGGCGGTCCATCACTCCGACTGGAAAATGAAAGTATTGCCATGGAATGGACAATGTCAATTTCATCGGCGACAGCGCCGGTTCATTCGCGACAGCGCCGTTCGGTGCAGCCTATCGTTTCCGCGACGACCCGGCCTTCGGCAGCGCCTGCCTCCATGCCGCCTCCAGCGCGGCACGCAGGTCGGTTTCGGCAAGCTCCGAGAGGATGCCGGTCGTCCATCCCTGACGCCCCCAGGCATTGGCGACGGGCGAGAAGGCAGCGGGGGCCAGCATGCACCTGAACTGCTGCTCGTCGGGCGTGAACCGGAAATTCGCCGTCAGGCCGTCGGCGGCGAGCGTGACGTAGTTGCGCTTCACCCTGAAGGCCGTCCGGTCGAAATGCGGCGCCTCCACGGTCCCCTCAAGCGACAGGGCCAGACGGCGCAGCATCTCGCCCGTCGCCATCGGCCGAACTCAGTTGCAGTAGCGGCCGCCGGTCTTACGGCTCCGCAGGTCGAAATGGAAGTGGTTCCAGTGCTCGGCATTGCTGCCGGGGCCGAGTACGGTACTGAAATACTTGCAGCTGTCGCTGCGCACCGTCTTCAGCAGACTTCCCTCTCGCAGCGAGAAGAGACCCTTCTTCCGCACGTCGATCTCGTGGCCGTCCTTCAGCACGATCTGGCCGATATCGATGGCGTTGCCGCGCGCGTGCTCGGACATCGGGTTATAGCGCTGACGGCTGTTGTTCATGCGGCGGCAGGAATAGCCGCCCATGGGCACGATCTTGCGGACGCCGACGAGATAACGGGTGCGGGCCGCCGGGGCAAGTTCGTTCTTGACCCATCTGGCGAAGGCGAGCGTCGTCTGGCAGTTGAGCGTGACGGCCGGCCTGACGTCGATATTGCCGGAAAGCCCGGCGAGTTTCACCGGATAGTCGATGCCGCAGCTCGGCCCCTGGGAAATGCGCGGCCGATCCTCGAATTCGACGCCGAGGCGGCGCAGTTCGGCGCGGCAGCTCACCTCCGACTGGGGCATGGCGCCGCGCAGCCAGGGCTGGTCGCGCTGGCTCATGGGGCCGCCGTCGCTCATCACCTCCCCGTCGTTCACCGGATTGTTCGGACGCAGCATGGCGACCTGTTGCGTGCCGGCCGGAGGCGTGCGGCTCGGCTGGACGACGCGGGACCCGTCGCCCCACACCATGCCGCCGTTCGCCATATCACCGCGGACCATGCCGCCCTGAAGGCCGGCGCCCTGGCGCTTCGGGGGAACGGTCACCCGATCGTCCGAGATCGGCTGGCGACGCGGCTGCAGCGCCACGGGATTGTCCGTGCCGATGCCGTCGATCACCGGCTGGTCGCCGACGCCTTCCGCAATGTTGGAATCCTCTTCCTCCGCCAGCCCCGTGATGTCGCTCTCGTCCGGCGCGAAGCCGAATTCCGCGTCCATGTTGACGCCCTCGTCGGGAATGGTCGACGGGCCTGCGCCCGGCGCGGCATGCCCGCCGGCGGAACCCTGCCGCATCGCCTCGTCGCTGTCGATCATCGGCAGGCGGCCCTGCCGGGTGGACTGCGCCGGTTGCGGCGCATGGGCATCGAGCGGCGCCGACTGCACGGGCGCCCGCAGATAATGCCCTCCGTCACCGGCCGTGTTGGCGTAGTCGACCGCGCTCGCCTGCGAAACCGGCGCCGGGTTCGCCTGATACGCCTGCCGTGAGACCGGCTCACGCGTCCGGGAGCGGACAGGCTCGATCGCACCCACATGCGTGCCATTGTCGATCGGAGCCGGCGGCACCAGATCCCCCGAGGAACAGGCGGTCAGCATTGTCGATATCATCAGCCAGGCCATCGCCCGCCGGGAAAGGGAAGCATACGCCATACCAGTCGCCACTCTTCCGGTGCCGAAATGACACACACGGAAATTCTAGGAAAAGCCGGTAAACGAAAGCTTGAGGAAACAAGGCGCTTTCGTGGTCTTTTCGCCCATCGGGCGCCGCAAAAGCACCCTCCGTCACACCGCGCCGTCCCGCATCGGCACGGAAAAACCCGCCGGACGACGATCCGGCGGGCCGTTCGGAAAGTCTCGGTCGCGTCAGGCGGCGCGGGAGCCGGATGCGGCCGCGTAGGCCGATCCCCTGCCGCCATCGCCGAGCCTGAAGGCGGAAAGAAGGGCCTGCAGGTGCAGGCTCTGGTCGGCGAGCGTCTGGCTCGCCGCCGTGGTCTCCTCCACCATGGCCGCGTTCTGCTGGGTCATCTGGTCCATCTGGTTCACGGAGGCGTTGATCTCCTGGAGGCCAGTCGCCTGCTCGCGGGCGGCGATGGCGATCGTCTCCACATGGGCGTTCACCCGCTCGACCAGAGCGGCGATCTCCACCAGCGCATCGCCCGTGGCGCGCACGAGCGAGACGCCGCCTTCCACCTCGCGGGCGGAATTGCCGATCAGCGCCTTGATCTCCTTGGCTGCGTTGGCGGAGCGCTGCGCGAGCTCGCGCACCTCCTGCGCCACGACTGCAAAGCCCCTGCCCGCCTCGCCGGCGCGCGCCGCCTCGACGCCGGCATTCAGCGCCAGAAGGTTGGTCTGGAAGGCGATCTCGTCGATAACCGAAATGATCTGGTTGATGCGGTTGGACGAGTCCTCGATGCGGCCCATGGCGTCGATCGCGTTGCGGACGATCTCGCCCGAGCGGCTGGCGCTCTCCTTGGTCTCGCTGACCATCTCGCGCGCCTGATGCGCCCGTTCCGATGCCGTGCGGACCGTGGCGGTGATCTCGTCGAGCGCGGCTGCGGTCTCTTCGAGCGAAGCCGCCTGCTGCTCGGTGCGCCTGGAGAGATTGCCCGTCGCGCCGGAAATGTCGGCGGCGCTGTCGCGGACCACCAGACCCGTCTCGGCGATCGCCTCGACCGCCCGGTGCAGCGCTCCGACGGCGGCGTTGAAGTCGCCGCGCAGCTTGGCGTAGTCCTCGCCGATATCCACCAGGGAAACGGAGAGATCGCCCCCGGCCAGCGCTTCCAGCACCCGCCCAAGCTCGCCCATCGCCCGCGCATGGCGCTCCGCGGCGGATGCCAGCGTCCGCTCGTTGCCCGAGCGCTCCTCCGCCAGCGCGCGGGCCTGCTCGGCCTCGCGGCTCTGCAGTTCGGAACGTTCCTCGACCGAGTCACGCAGCACCACCAGCGCGCGGGCGATGTCGCCGATCTCGTTCCTCTCCTCCGTGCAGGGAACGGCAACGCCCGTTTCCCCGGCGGCGATCGATTGCAGCACCTGCTTGACGCGGCCGATCGGCCCCGTGACGCTCCTCACCACGAAAGCGGCGCCGCCGATCAGCACCAGCGCGCCGACGCCGAAGATCGATGCGAAATTGATCGCATTGCTGCGGAACATGGCATGCAGATCGTCCACGTAGACGCCCGTGCCGACGATCCAGCCCCAGGGCTCGAAACCGGCAACGTGCGAATATTTCTCGACCGGCTCCTCGAAGCCGGGCTTCGGCCAGTAATAGTCGACGAAACCCTTGCCCTGCGCCTTGACCGTATTGGCGAACTCGACGAACAGGAGCTTGCCGTTCGGGTCCTTGTCGCCGGACAGATCCTTGCCGTTCATCTCCGGCTTGATGGGATGCATGACCATGCGCGGGGTCATGTCGTTGATCCAGAAATAGCCGGTCCCGTTGCCATAACGCATGACGGAGATGACGGCCTTGGCTTCCGCCTGCGCCTGGTCGCGGGTCATGGAGCCGGAGGCTTCGAGCGCCTGGTACTTCTTCAGCACCGTCAGCGCGACGTCGTTCATCTGCGCCAGGCCCGCCTTGCGCTCGTGCTCGGAGGCCCGGTAACTCTGGAACAGACTGAAGGTCATGGCACCGCCGAGAATGGCGAGCGACAGAAGCACAAGGCAGCAAAGCCGCCAGGAGATGGTAAGACGCTGCATGGAGCCCCCTTGTCCGTCATTTTCCGGGAAATTCTAACGGACGATGGTTACCAGGTAGTGAAATGCCATTCCGTCGCGCCATGCGCGAATTAGAATCCGCTAATTTCTTGATCGAGCGACGATTTCCGGCGTCAAGGCATGAAATTCCCACATAGGAGCTTGACGAGAAGGGCATGGGCTTTTTCCGGCTTTGGCTCTAGTTTCCAGGCCGGGAGGATTCGAAATCCCCGACACAAAGGAACCATGCCATGACGGAAGATACCAGGCCGACCGGTGAATTGACGCTGCGCACCCTCGCCATGCCGGCGGACGCCAATGCCGCCGGCGACATCTTCGGCGGCTGGGTCATGGCGCAGATGGACCTCGCCAGCGGCATCCGCGCCGCCGAGCGCGCCCGTGGCCGCGTGGTGACCGCGGCCGTCAAGGAAATGGCCTTCCAGCTTCCGGTGAAGATCGGCGACACGCTGAACGTCTATACCGAGATCACCCATGTCGGGCGCACCTCGATCACGCTCGGCGTCGAAGCCTGGGCACACCGCGCCCGCCACCGGAAGCTGGAAAAGGTCACGGCCGCGACCTTCATCATGGTGGCGCTCGACGAGGACGGCAAGCCGACGCCCGTTCCGGCAGAGGAGTAAGCTCCCGTGGATGCTGTCACCACCGCCGAAACCTTCGCGCATATCCGCATCGTGATGGGCATGGTGATCAGCCTTGGCCTCGCCCGGCTCCTGAACGGTCTCGCCGGCATCGTCCAGCATCCTCAATCGGTCCGCATCTACGCCGTCCATCTCGGCTGGGTGGCGTTCATGTTCCTGTTTCTCGTGCATTTCTGGTGGTGGGAGCACCGGCTGCACGCCATGCCCGTCATCGAGTTCGCGGCCTTCCTGTTCCTGATCGTCTTCTGCGCGCAGTTCTTCTTCCTCTGCGCGCTGCTCTTCCCGACCTCGATGCAGGATTATAACGGCTACGAGCATTACTTCCTGTCGCGCCGGTCTTGGTTCTTCGGCTTTCTCGCCGGCCTGCTGGTCACCGACATCGCCGACACGATGCTGAAGGGCTGGGACTATTTCCTGTCGCTCGGCCGGGAATATCCGATCCGCACCGCGATCTACATCCTGCTCAGCCTGATCGCCATGGCGACGGCGAACCGGCGCTATCACGCGGCCTTTGTCATCTTCGCGCTCCTCTACCAGATCTACTGGATCTTCCGCGTCTACGACATCCTGACATAGACGCCCGACCGGACGGGCGCCGGATCAGCCTCTCAGGAAGACCGACGACGTATCGAAGCCGAGCCCCGGGAAAACCTTGGCGGTCAGGTTGTCGGGGCTGACGCCGAATTGCCGGTGGAGCATGGCGGCGGCGACCTCGCGCACGTCGCCGGTCGGCATCAGATCGCGCCGGTCGAGCAGCCTGTCCCCGGTAAGGCCCGGCCATTGCCCGAGAACCTTGCCGCCGGGGATGGCGCCGCCGGCCAGGACCGCGAGCCCGCCGGTGCCGTGATCCGTGCCGTTGGTGCCGTTCTCGCGCGCGGTGCGGCCGAATTCCGTCATGGCCAGCACCACCGTCTTCTTCCAGGCCTCCTCGCCGAGCGCATCCTTCAGCGTGACGATGGCGGTCGCGAGATCGCCGACGGCCTTCCTGAACTGCGCCTGCTGGCCCACATGCGTATCCCAGCCGTTGATCGAGAAGCTGGCGATCCGGTATTCCTCGCGCAGCATGCCGCCGGCAAGCCGCGCCATGTCGGCGATCCCGGCCCCGCGCCTGGCATCACCATAGAGGGAATCGGCCGCCATGTCCGTCTTCCTGGCTTCCTCCATCGCCTTGGCGAAAGCCTCGTCGCCGGCATAGAGACGGTCGAGAAAGGCGATCTCGTCCTCGGCAAGCGCGAAATTGCTCTGGCTGGACCAGGAATCCGCTTCGTTCGGGCCGGTGAGGATCAGCTCCATCGACGTGTTGATGTCGATCGCCTTGCGGCCGGCCGAGCGCGGGATGACCGACAGCGCCCGGTTGAGCCAGCCGGTACGCTGGCTTTTGTCGCCGCCGCCCGTCTCCAGTATGTCCTGCCCGTCGAAATGGCTGCGCTGGTTGCGGTAGGGCGTCGAGACGGCATGCACGAAGGACAGTTCGCCCGCCTGCCACAGCGGCATCAGCGCGGACGCCGCCGGGTTGAGGCCGAAGAACCCGTCAAGGTCGAGAAGCCCGGTGTCGGGCGTCAGCCCCAGCCTGGGCCGGAGCGCCGCATAGGCGGGATCGCCGTAGGGCTGCACGAAATCGAGCCCGTCCATGGCGCCGCGCAGGATGATCGTCGCGAAGCGGTTGTCGCCCGGCATGGCGGCAAAGGTGACCGGGGTCAGCACCGGCGCGGCGGCCGCGCAACAGGCGCCCGCCAGAAAGCCGCGCCGCGACAACAGGATGCTCTGCTCAAGGGTCATCGGTCACCTCCTGTTGAATTCGGGGGATGCCAGCACCATGGTGATGCCGTGCACCTTGCTGGGCGCCTGGGAAACGATCTGCCGGGTTTCGGGCCGCGCGGCGTCGCCGAGCGCCGCCTCGACAAAGACGGACGGCTCCATCTTCTGCCCGAAGGTGCGGGCCACGAGCCGCGACCAGGCGATCCGCTCGCTGAGCTGGCTCGGCGCCAGCCAGACGCTTGCCTCGTCGGCGAAACCCGCCGGGCTCGGCGGCTGCCAGACCGGCTGGCCCATCCGCTGCAGGGCGCCGAGCGTCAGGGCGTTCGCCCGTCCCGCCCTGCGCCTGGCGTCTTCCCGCGCGGCCGCTCCCGTGGCCATTTCCATGGCCTTTCCGATCGGGCTCTCGTCATCGCCGTCCATGTCGCCGAGCAGGCTTGCGAAGCTTTTCTCCGGCAGGTCGAGAGCCCTGAAGCCGGAGACGACGAATTCGAACGGCTGCTTGATCTTCCGGCCTGGGTCCGACCAGGCGCGCGGATGCCGCAGCATGGCGCGGTAGACATCCGGCAGATTGCCCCCGCTCCTCGCCCACGCATCGGTCATCGCCCCGACGACCTCCTCCGGCGGGTCGTCGGCGATGAAATGCCGGACGAGCTTGCGCGAGATGTGACGGGCGGTCCTCGGATCGGCGGCGAGATCCTCCAGCATCAGGACATGGTCCTGGCCGTCGCCTTCGTCGTCCTGGTAGGTCCGCCCGAGCACGGTGATCGGGCCAGCTTCCGCCAGCCGCGGATTGTACACGACCTCGAAGACCCGGTTGTCGACGGAAAGGCCGGTCAGCACAAGCGCCGCGGCGCGCACGTCGTCCTGGGTGTAGCCGCTTCCCGCGCCGAGGGTGTGGAGTTCCAGCAGTTCCCTGCCGAGGTTTTCGTTGAGGCCGCGACCGTTCCTGCGGGCGGCAGCCGAATCCGGGCCGACGCTCTGGTCCTGGTCGAGATAGATCAGCATGGCGGGATGCAGGATCGCCGCCGACAGGAGTTTCGAGAAGGAGCCACCGATATTCGGGCGGATCGCCTGGGCCTCGTAGAGCGGCACGATCATGCGCATGGACAACGCCTTGAGCGTGCTGGTCGAAAAATGATCGCCCCAGAAGCTTGCCAGCCTTTCGTAAAAGCCGAGCGGAGAATGCAGGGCCTGAGCCAGACGCGCCGCGGCGTCCTGGCGATAGATGCGCTGCGCCTCGCGCTGCACTTCCTTGCGAATGTCCTCGTTGGGATTTCCCGCCTGCCGCGCCTTGGCCTCCGCGGCGAGCACCGACTGGATTCGGCTCGCCGTCTCGATACGGCCGGCCGCTCCCTCGCGCGGGAAACGCGGTTTTTCCGACACGCCCTTCTGGATCTGGGCCAGCAGCGCGTCGGCATCGCCCAGAGCCTCCTCGCCGGGGCGAAGACCATATCCGAAGCGGATCGCGGCCAAGGTCGGGGTGGAAGGAGCCATGCGTTCGTTCCTCGTTGGACCGTCCTCAAGCGTCCTCGACAATTGTGGTGGAAACGGTCGCAAATTGCGGCCATTTCGCGACATGGACAATTTGTAATCGCGGGCCGCGGAACACGCTCCCGATCGCGGAAGCCGGACGCGGCGGCCGTTCATCTCCGCAGGCGGCGGCGGTTCCGCGCGGGCACCCGCCTCTTCGGCCGGCACCAGTTATGGGCGAGGTCTTAAGGGAATTTTATAGGAGATTGCATCATCGTTGGCCGTCTGATCATCCTCTGACCGAACGGCGCTTATGGAAGCGGATCTGAAAACCGGCAAAACAGACCCCGCGCTTGAGATCGACGTCAAGCGCGCCCAGGCTTCCAGCATGCTCGAACGGATTCCGTCGACGCTTTTCACCAATGCCGGCGTGTCCGCCTCCGCGCTCTTCGTGACGACGCTCGGCCGTGGCCTGACCTTTTCCGCGACCATCTGGTTCGTCGCCGTCATCGCCAGCATCCTGCTGCGCGTCGTGCTGGCCTCGCTCCTGAAGCGCTGGGAAACCGCGGAGCACGATCCGCAGCAGGCCCTGAACGCGATGACCGTCGGCGCCCTGCTCAGCGGCGCCGCATGGGCGGTCCTTCCCCTGTCCGTGCCCGGCTTCGACGCGCTCGGCGGCGACAGCGGGCTCTATCTCATCATGTGCGGCATGGCGACGGGCGCGATCCTGATGGGCGTCGGCCACAGCCATCTGTCGCTCGCCTTCGCGCTGCCGCCGCTCGCCTCCGTGATGCTCTCGCTCGCCTCCA
Organism: Neorhizobium puerariae; assembly: GCF_042429745.1. Taxonomy (NCBI): domain Bacteria; kingdom Pseudomonadati; phylum Pseudomonadota; class Alphaproteobacteria; order Hyphomicrobiales; family Rhizobiaceae; genus Neorhizobium; species Neorhizobium puerariae. The sequence continues at coordinate 108,807 of NZ_JBHMAA010000036.1, forward strand.
GCGGCCATGTCAGCGGCTGGCTGCTCGCCCTCAACGTCGTCGCGCTGACGCTCGTGCTGATCCGGTGCAGCCGCACGAGCGAGGCGATCTTCGTCAGCAACGTGCTCGGCAAGCTCCAGGCGACGGCGCTCGCCGATTCCCTTTCCTTCGCCAATTCCAACATCCTGCAGGCCAACTACCGGCTGGAAACGCTCGCCAATTGCGACCCGCTGACCGGCCTCGCCAACCGCGCCGCCTTTAACGCGGCGCTTTCCGGAGGCATCGCCACGGCCCTTGCCGGGGAGGAACAGCTCGCGCTCCTCATCCTCGACCTCGACCGCTTCAAGTCCGTCAACGACACGCTCGGCCACAGCGCCGGCGACGCGCTGCTCGTAGAGGTCAGCGACCGGCTCCGCGCCGTGGTCGACGGCAAGGGCGTCATCGCCCGGCTCGGCGGCGACGAGTTCGCCGTGATCTTCGGCGGCCCCGACGCGCCCGGGCTCGCCCGCGAACAGGCCGAGCGCATCCTCGAGCGCAGCCGCCAGCCGGTCATGCTCCAGGGGCACCCCGCCACCATCGGCACGTCGATCGGCATCGCCGTCTTTCCGGACCATGCCGGCACCGCCGAGGACCTGTTCATCTGCGCCGACATGGCGCTCTATCGCGCCAAGGACGGCGGCCGCCGGCAATGGTGCGCGTTCGAACCCGCCTTCCGCTCCCAGGCCGACCGCCGGCACCAGATCGAGCAGGAACTCGGCGACGCGCTTGCCGCCGGCGAGGTCGAGGCCTGGTTCCAGCCGCAAGTCGACCTCGCATCCCGGCAGATCATGGGCTTCGAGGCCCTGGTGCGCTGGCACCACCCCTATCTCGGCCCGATCTCCCCGCCGGAGATCGTCGCCGCCGCGCAGGCCGCCAACCTCGCCGACCGGCTGACCGCGACCATCGCCGAGGCCGCCTGCCGGCTGCTCACCCGCCTGCCCTCGCTCGGCCTGCCGCGCGCGACGGTGGCGATCAACGTCTCGCCGCGGGAATTCGACCTCTATTCCGTCACCGACGTGCTCGACCGCATTACCGGCGCCCACGATATCGATCCCGGCCTGTTCGAGATCGAGATCACCGAGGAGGCGATCCTCGACACGCTGGTCGCCGGCGAGCAGCTCAAGCGCATCGAGCGCTCCGGCTACAAGCTGGCGGTCGACGATTTCGGCGCCGGCCATTCCTCGCTCGCCTATCTCGTGCAGCTCAAGGTCGATCGCCTGAAGCTCGACCGCCGCTTCATCACCGGCGTGCAGCAGAGCCGGCAGAACCAGGAGATCGTCGGCGCCATGGCGGGCCTCGGCCGGGCGCTCTCCATGGAAGTGGTGGTCGAGGGCGTCGAGAGCGAGGAGGAAGCCGACGCGCTGAAAGCCCTCGGCTGCGAGATCGCCCAGGGCTATTTCTTCGGCCGGCCGATGCCCGCCGAACGCATCGCCGGCTGGATCGAAAGCCGCCGCAACCTGACGCAGCGGCAGGTGGCGTGACCGGCCCGGGAGCCGGCCGGCCCCGATCCGCACGACGAAAATCCGTTTCCCTTTTGTACTCATTTCTGCCCGCGCCCCTCTTCCCTTTCGGCATGACTCCCTCCATATTCGGCGCATGGCCAGATCACCGAGAAAATCCTCCTCTTCACGTCTCGAAAAGCCCTCGAATTCCGAAAACCACGGCTTCGGGGAAGCTCCGCAATCGTCTTTCGAAGGCGCGCCGCTTTCGGGCAGCGTCGCCGACTGGGTGAAGCAGCTGGAGGCGGAGGCGGAAGCCTCGTCGGTCGAGACGCAGCGCGAGATCGCTTCCAAGGCCGGCAAGCACCGCAAGAAGATCGAGATCGCGGCGCGCGAGCAGGCCATCAAGGAAGCGGCGAAGACGGCCCATAAAACGGCCAGGAACACCACCGCGTCGAAGACCGCCCGCGGCGTGTCGATCGGCGCCTCCTCCGACCCGAAGACGCGCGCCCGCGCGGGCCTCAACCCGGTCGCCGGCCTCGACGTGTCGCTGGAAGACGCGCAGTCGCTCGCCCCTTCCCTGGCCCCGGGCGCCGTCACCGCCACGGTCGAGGCCCTGTCGAAGCTGATCGAGAGCGGCAATCCGCTGTTCAAGGACGGCAAGATGTGGACGCCGCACCGGCCGGAGCGCCCGCAGAAATCCGAGGGCGGCATCGCCATCGAGATGGTCACCGACTACAAGCCCTCCGGCGACCAGCCGACGGCCATCGCCGACCTCGTGGACGGCATCAATTCCGGCGACCGGTCCCAGGTCCTGCTCGGCGTCACCGGCTCGGGCAAGACCTTCACCATGGCGCAGGTGATCGCCCGCACCCAGCGCCCCGCCGTGATCCTCGCCCCCAACAAGACGCTCGCCGCCCAGCTCTATTCCGAGTTCAAGAACTTCTTTCCGAACAACGCGGTCGAGTATTTCGTCTCCTATTACGACTATTACCAGCCGGAAGCCTACGTCCCCCGCTCCGACACCTATATCGAGAAGGAATCCTCGATCAACGAGCAGATCGACCGGATGCGCCATGCCGCCACCCGCGCCATCCTGGAGCGCGACGACTGCATCATCGTCGCCTCGGTCTCCTGCATCTACGGTATCGGCTCGGTCGAGACCTATACGGCGATGACCTTCCAGATGACGGTCGGCGACCGGCTGGACCAGCGCCAGCTGCTGGCCGACCTCGTTGCCCAGCAATACAAGCGCCAGGACATCAATTTCGTGCGCGGCTCTTTTCGCGTCCGGGGCGATACGATCGAGATCTTCCCGGCCCACCTGGAGGATGCGGCCTGGCGCATCAGCATGTTCGGCGACGAGATCGATGCGATCACCGAGTTCGACCCGCTCACCGGCCAGAAGACCGGCGACCTGAAAAGCGTGAAAATCTACGCCAACTCGCACTATGTGACGCCGCGCCCCACCCTCAACGCCGCGATCAAGGCGATCAAGGAGGAGCTGAAGGCCCGCCTCGCCGAGCTGGAAAAGGCAGGCCGCCTGCTGGAAGCCCAGCGTCTCGAACAGCGCACCCGCTACGACCTCGAAATGATGGAAGCGACCGGCTCCTGCGCCGGCATCGAGAACTATTCGCGCTACCTCACCGGCCGCAGGCCCGGCGAGCCGCCGCCGACGCTGTTCGAGTACATTCCGGACAACGCGCTGATCTTCATCGACGAAAGCCACGTCACCGTGCCGCAGATCGGCGGCATGTATCGCGGCGACTTCCGCCGCAAGGCGACGCTCGCCGAATACGGTTTCCGCCTGCCGTCCTGCATGGACAACCGGCCACTGCGCTTCGAGGAGTGGGACGCGATGCGGCCGCAGACGATCTCCGTCTCCGCCACGCCCGGCGGCTGGGAGATGGAAGAGTCCGGCGGCGTCTTCGCCGAGCAGGTGATCCGCCCGACCGGCCTGATCGACCCGCCCGTCGAGGTCCGCCCCGCCCGCAGCCAGGTGGACGACGTGCTCGGCGAGATCCGCGACACCGCCCGGAAAGGCTACCGCACCCTCGTCACCGTGCTCACCAAGCGCATGGCGGAAGACCTCACCGAATACCTGCACGAACAGGGTGTTCGCGTGCGGTACATGCATAGCGATATCGACACGCTGGAACGCATCGAGATCATCCGCGACCTGCGGCTCGGCGCCTTCGACGTGCTGGTCGGCATCAACCTCCTGCGCGAAGGCCTCGACATTCCCGAATGCGGCTTCGTCGCCATTCTCGACGCCGACAAGGAAGGCTTCCTGCGTTCCGAAACCTCGCTCATCCAGACGATCGGCCGCGCGGCGCGAAACGTCGACGGCAAGGTCATCCTCTATGCCGACACCGTCACCGGCTCGATGCAGCGCGCCATGGACGAGACCGCGCGGCGCCGCGAGAAGCAGATGGAATACAACACCGCCAACGGCATCACGCCGGAATCGGTGAAGGCGAAGATCTCCGACATCCTCGACAGCGTCTACGAGCGCGACCACGTCCGCGCCGATATTTCCGGCGTCTCCGGCAAGGGTTTCGCCGATGGCGGCCACCTTGTCGGCAACAATCTCCAGGCCCATCTCAACGCGCTGGAGAAATCCATGCGCGACGCCGCCGCCGATCTCGACTTCGAAAAGGCCGCCCGCCTGCGCGACGAGATCAAGCGCCTCAAGGCGGTGGAACTCGCCAGCATGGACGATCCCATGGCCAGGGAAGAGGCGCGGGATCAGGAAGGCGGAAGCGGCAAGGCCGGAGCAAAGACCGGCCGCCCCTCCCTTCTCCCCGACGGGGAGAAGGTGCCCGGCAGGGCGGATGAGGGGGCCGCCACCTCCCCGACCTCGCTTTTCCAGAAACCCTCGCTCGACGACATGGGGCCGGGCACCGACACCGCGACGCCGCTCTTCCGCAAGCCGCAAGGGGATAGTGAGGAGCGGACCGCGCAGCGGAGCAATCCATCCAGCGAATCGATTGCTGCGACGAACGCCCGGAGCGAAAGCGAAGGGCGGGCCGGCGGCGCCCAGAAATCACTCTTCCGCAAGAACAGCCTCGACGAAATGACCGTCGGCCGCACTGAAAAACCCGTCACCGGAAAGCTGCCGCCCAAACCGGAAACGGAACCCGGCAAGCGCTTCTCCCCCCCTCTCGAAGGCCAGCCGGAACGCGACGATGGCGTACGCCCGATCGTCCGCGGCAAGATCGGTGCGGGCAGCTACGAAGACGCCGGCGGAGAGAAGCGCAGGGGGCGGACGAAGGGCAAGACGGGACGGCCAGGGCGGTAACCACGAATCTCTCTCCCCTCGGGGAGAAGATGCCGGCAGGCAGATGAGGGAGCTGCAGAGTTTCCCCTCTCACCCGAACCTCTCATCGATGTGCCTTCGGCACTCACGCCTGCTAGGTGTCCGGCGGTGCCGCAGATTTCCTTCCTAGTGGTTTATTTCCGCAATGGATCACGCCCACCCCAAAACCGCACACTCGTGCGCCAAATATCAATCACTTAACCTCTTCCATATCCCCGCCCCCGGGCCTCGTGCCTACAATCTGTCCGTCCCGCATCGGATACACCGGAAGGCGTTCTGGCGAGGCGGGGCCGGCGCGGGCGGTGAGGGTAGGACGCAGAACCTCATCGTCCGGGTCCGCGGAAAATGGTCTCCCTCCGGCGACACGGGGAGAGGTGAAGGCAAACGGACCGGCCCTCATCTCTTGATGCCCGAACAGCGCGCCGGGCGTGCCTGTGCGGCACACATGGTGGCCCGACGGATGGTTTCGCCGGATTTTTCATAGTCCGTCGAATCCTCGGGAAACCGGCGGCAGAAAACCGTCCGGAAGGGCCAAGGCAGAGGGACCCAAGTCGCGGGCATAAACCGCCGAACGGGGCGCTGAGAGGTGTCACCTAAATTAAAACTTACGAGGCAGCTTTCAGCGCCCCGTCCGCCACATGCTTCGTCATCCTCGGGAGAGCGATCCTCGGGATTGAACCCGAGGAGAAAACCGAGGATCGCCAAGGGATTAGCATGTCCGGAAACAAGCCCATAGAGACCTGGCTCGCCGCCCGCACCGCCGAAATGCTCGCGCTGCCCCACATGGTCTGCCGTGTACGCGACTGCCGCCGACGGAATAGCTGCCACTGGCATTTCAAGTCCAACAACGAACCCTGCTGCCTGCGAAACCTGACCGCCGAGCAGCGAAAGCTGTTCGATGCGGTTTACGAGGAGGCGCGGTCCGCGGAAGGCTTTCTCGGCTGGGACAGCCATCTTTACGAAACGCCCCATGGCAAGCGGCGGATGCTTGACGACATGGCGATCGAGATCGCCCGCACGTCGCCCAACCGCTGGAGGCCCGAGATCTGGGATGCGGCGAGGCGCAGGCGGGAAAAGACGCTGCCGCCGGCGGAAGGCGGGCAATGATCGATGTCGAAGAGATGGAGATGGCGCAAGAGGTCGCGTATGCCGCACCGGCGTCCCGGCCGCTCGCTTTAGGCTCGCGGCGTTCGACGCTCAAAACGATTCACTGGATCGTTTTGCCGGCCTTCGGCCGTCGCGTCTCACCCCACAAACGCCCTTTCGATCACGAATTCGGCGGGCTTGTTGTTGGCGCCTTCAGTCAGGCCCGCCTTTTCGAGCAGCGCCTTGGTGTCCTTCAGCATGTCCGTCGAGCCGCAGATCATGCCGCGGTCGGTTGCCGGGTCGAGCGGGGGCACGCCGAGGTCGGCGAAGAGCTTGCCGCTCGTCATCAGGTCGGTGATGCGGCCCTTGTGCGAAAATTCCTCGCGGGTGACGGTCGGATAGTGCTTCAGCTTGTCCCCGACGATCTCGGCCAGGAATTCGTGGTTCCTGATCTCCTCCACGAGGTCGAAGCCGTATTTCAGCTCGGCCACCTCGCGGCAGGTATGGGTCAGGATCACCTCGTCGAACTTCTCGTAGGTCTCCGGGTCGCGGATGAGGCTCGCGAACGGCGCGATGCCCGTGCCGGTCGAGAACATGTAGAGCCGCTTGCCTGGGGTGAGCGCATCGAGCACCAGCGTGCCGGTCGGCTTCTTGCGCATCAGCACCGTATCGCCCGGCTTGATCTTCTGCAGGTGCGAGGTGAGCGGGCCGTCCGGCACCTTGATCGAGAAGAATTCCAGCTCCTCGTCCCAGGCGGGGCTCGCGACCGAATAGGCGCGGTAGACCGGCTTGTCGCCGACCATCAGCCCGATCATCGCGAATTCGCCCGAACGGAAACGGAAGCCCGCCGGCCGGGTCATACGGAAGCGGAACAGGCGGTCGGTGTAATGCTCGACGGCGAGCACCGTCTCGGCATAGACGCCGTCCGGGATCTTGACCGCAAAATCTTCGTTCTTCGCTGGAGCGTTCATGCCTGCCCGTCTTTCCGTATTCGGTCCCGTCTCATCGGTCTGCGGCCCGCCGCCAATCCCGGGGTTTGCCCCGGGGCCTGCCGCTCATCCGCCACTCTGGAGCCTGTCGTCCTTCGCACAAGCGAAATATACCAAAAGGCCGTCCATTTGAAGGCATCCGCGCGCCTTTGTCGCGGATGCGGAAGAAAAAACATGCGCAGGATTGTCCGCTTTTCCTCAGGCGGTCGCGCTGCGGCGACGCCAGCTATAGCCGCCCGCCTTTTCCGCGTGGCGGGCGGTCGGCTGGTAATGCAAGGCGATGCCGGGCAGCCTGCCCTCTTCCAGCCGCTTCAGCGCGGTGGCGTTCTTCACCGCGAAACTGTCGATGCCGACCCGCAGCATCAGCGGGATCTGGTCGATCAGCACGTCGCCGACGGCGCGCAGTTCGTTGCGGTAACCGAGCCGGTCGCGCAGCAGCGAGGCGTGCGAAAAGGCGCGGCCATCGCTGAAGGCCGGGAATTCCACCGCGACGATTTCGAGGCGGTAGAGATAGGGCTCCAGCCTGCGCACGTCGTCCGCCGGCCGGATCAGCACGCCGAGGCCGACATCGTTGCTCGCCTCCGCCTTCTCGATCAGCGCGTCGAGCGGCAGCAGGACCTTCTGCTCCTCCGCCGCCCGCACCTCCCCGCTTTCCCCCACGGGCTCGATCACCCAGGGGTCGTTCGCGACGAAACCGGTTTCTCTCCAGATTCTGGTCATCCGTCCCACTCCCCCTTAAGCCGCTTCCGCCGCCGGCCCGCCATAGAGCGCATCCTTGAAAGGCTGCGGCCCGACGCGGCGATAGGCTTCGAGGAAAATCTCCTCCTTCGAAAGGCGAAGGCCGAGATAGGTGTCGACGATCGTCTCGACCGCGTCCGTCACCTTGTCCGGCTCGAAACCGCGGCCGATGATCTCGCCAATCGAGGTATTTTCGTCCCCGGAGCCTCCAAGCGTGATCTGATAGAGCTCGGCGCCCTTCTTTTCGACGCCCAGGAGACCGATATGGCCGACATGGTGATGACCGCAGGCGTTGATGCAGCCGGAGATCTTGATCTTCAGCTCGCCGATCTCGGCCTGGCGCTCCGGCGAGCCGAAACGGGTGGAGATTTCCTGCGCGACCGGGATCGAACGGGCGTTCGCCAGCGCGCAGTAGTCCAGCCCCGGACAGGCGATGATGTCGGTGATCAGGCCGGCATTGGCGGTCGCAAGGTCATGGGCGGTCAGCGCGCGGTAGAGCGGCTCGAGATCGGCCAGCGCCACATGCGGGAAGATGACATTCTGCTCGTGGCTGATGCGGATCTCGTCATGGGCGAACTCCTCCGCCAGATCGGCGATCGCATCCATCTGCACGTCGGAGGCGTCGCCGGGAATGCCGCCGATCGGTTTCAGCGATATCGTCACCATGCCGTAGTCGGGATGCTTGTGCGGCTGGACGTTCTGGTGAACCCAGCGGGCGAATGCCTCGTCCTGCTTCTTCCACCCGGCGAGCTGGGCCCAGCCTTCGGCGCGGTCCGGCAGGGCGGGCGGCGCGAAATAGGCGGCAATCGCCTGCACGTCCGCTTCCGGCAGCCTCAGCTCGGTGCCCTGCAGGTGGGAAAACTCCTCCTCCACCTGGCGGGTCAGCTCCTCGGCGCCGGTCTCGTGGACGAGGATCTTGATGCGCGCCTTGTACTTGTTGTCGCGGCGGCCGTGCAGGTTGTACACGCGTATGATCGCGGTCGTGTAGGACAGCAGGTCCTCTTCGGGGAGAAAGTCCCGGATCTTCTTGGCGATAAGCGGCGTGCGGCCCTGCCCGCCGCCGACATAAACGGCAAAACCGAGTTCACCTGCGTCGTTCTTCTTCAGATGCAGGCCGATGTCGTGCACCTGGATTGCGGCGCGGTCGCGCTCGGCGCCGGTGACGGCGATCTTGAACTTGCGCGGCAGGTAGGAAAACTCCGGGTGAACCGAAGACCACTGGCGCAGGATCTCGGCATAGGGACGCGGGTCGGCGACCTCGTCGGCCGCCGCGCCGGCGAAGTGATCGGCCGTGACATTGCGGATGCAATTGCCGGACGTCTGCAGCGCATGCATCTCGACGGTCGCAAGCTCGGCCAGGATGTCCGGCGTGTCGGAAAGCCTCGGCCAGTTGAACTGGATGTTCTGGCGGGTCGTGAAATGGCCATAGCCGCGGTCGTACTTGCGGGCGACATGGGCGAGCATCCGCATCTGACGCCCGTTCAACGTGCCGTAAGGGATCGCGATACGCAGCATGTAGGCGTGAAGCTGCAGGTAGACGCCGTTCATCAGGCGCAGCGGCTTGAAGGCATCGTCCGCCAGCTCGCCGGAAAGGCGGCGTGCGACCTGATCGCGGAACTGCTCCACGCGGCTCGAAACAAAAGCGTGGTCGAATTCGTCGTAACGGTACATGATTTCCTCAGGCTGCGATGCTCAGACTGCGATGAACTTCGGATCGGCGGCGCGATAGCCGGCGGCATATTCCATGGTCGGGCCCTGGGCGCGGATGCGTTCGCGCAGCCGGATCGGCCAGAGCTTGCCGTCGACCTCCTGCACATCCACGACGGCGACGTCAACGACCCGGTTCTCGGCGAAATCGCGCTTGCCGATCGCTTCCAGCGCAGCCACCGCTTCCGCATGGCGCGCCACGATCGCGTCCTGCAGGTTTTCCACCCACTGGCCGTTCGCATCGAGCCAGACGGCGATACCATCGGCCAGACGGTTGGCGGTCAGAACCTTGTCGGTCATTCTTCAGCGTCCCATTTTCTCGCGAACCCTGTCTGCATTCCGGGCCTGGAAGGCCGAAAGCGGTTCGGACTTTGCAAAATTCGCACCGGCGACGGCTTCGCCGATGATCACCATGACGGGGCCGGAAAGATCGTCCCGGGCTTCCAGATCCGGCAATTCCTTCAGCACACCGTGGAAAAGCCTGCGATCCGCGCGGCTGGCATTCTCGATCACGGCGACCGTCGTGTCGGCGCTGAGGCCCGCGCCCATCAGCCGCCCGGCGACCGAGGCCGCCACCGTGCGGCCCATATAGACGGCGACCGTCGCACCGGATACGGCAAGGCTTGCCCAATCGGGCAGCACATCGCCGGTCAGGTCATGGCCGGTGGTGAAGATCAGCGACGAGGCGACACCGCGCAATGTCAGCGGCAGGTCGAAATCGGCGGCGGCGGCGAAGGCGGAGGTGATGCCCGGCACGATCTCATAGGCGATGCCCGCCTCGCGGAGCGCGGCCATTTCCTCGCCCGCCCGGCCGTAGACCAGCGGATCGCCGGATTTCAGGCGCACCACGCGCTTGCCCTGGCGGCCGAGTTCCACCAGAAGACGGTTGATCTCATCCTGAGATTTCGAATGGCAGTTCTTGCGCTTGCCGACGGACAGGCGTTCGGCGTCCCGGCGGCCCATGTCCACGATCGGCTGCGGAACCAGCGCGTCGTAAACGATCGCGTCGGCTTCCATCAGCACGCGCTGGGCCCGCAGCGTCAGCAGGTCCTCGGCGCCCGGACCGGCGCCGACGAGCCAGACCTTGCCGCCCGGATGACCGGACGCGGACAGAAGCGCGCCGGCCGAACGGCGGGCCTCGACGCCATCGTTGGCGGCGACGGCATCGGCCACGTCGCCGGAAAAGAAGCGATGCCAGAAGAGGCGGCGCGAAACACCGCGCGGGACGAAACGGTCGGCCGCCTCGCGATATTCCGCGGCGAGATTGGCCAGCCGGCCGAGCGACGGCGACAATATCTGATCGATACGGGCGCGGATCATCTGCGCCAGAACCGGACCGGCCCCTTCCGTGCCGATCGCCACCGCAACGGGAGCGCGGTTGACGATGGCGGGCGTGTAGAAATCGCAGAATTCCGGCTGGTCGACCGCGTTGGCCGGGATCTTCTCGGCGCGCGCGGCGGTGACGATCGCCTGGTCCAGAATCGCGTCGCCGGTCGCCGCGAACACCAGCGCCGCCCCCTTCACCTGCTCGGGCGAAAACCGGGCACGGACCGTCCCGATCCCCTGCGCGGCGAGCCAGGCGGCGTAATCGGCCTGCGGCTCAGGCGTATATGCGACGATCCGGGCGTCCGTGTTGCGAAGCAGGCGGGCCTTGGCGTAAGCCTCGCCGCCATTGCCGAACACGACGACGCTCCGCCCGCTGACGCGGACGAAGGCCGGAAAAACCGACAGGCGCTCTGTGTCGATCGGCATGCGGATATCCTGATTCATATGAAGGAATATCCACAATGGGAGGGTAAAATTGAAGGAATGGATATGCGAAGTGGATTGACTGCCGGTATTTCTGTTTCATGATCAACGCGTTCTTGAGCAAAAGCCACCGCAGACGATATTTCTCCAGTTTTTCGGTAGACTAAGGTGTTTTTTGTCCCAACCCCTGGTCCCACGCCATAAACTGCCTAGACACACCAGCAACAAAGAGCTTTCATGACAATCGCAACCCGCCTTCTCGACGTCATCGAACACGATATCCTGCCGCTTACGGAAAAGGGCGTCGCGGCCGGCAACAAGGTGTTCGGCGCGGCCATTCTCAGAAAATCCGATTTGTCGCTGGTCATCGCCGAAACGAACAACGAGCTGGAAAACCCGCTCTGGCACGGTGAGGTCCATACGCTGAAACGCTTTTATGAAAGGGCTTCAGGATATTCCACCAAGGATTTGATTTTCCTGTCGACTCATGAGCCCTGCACCATGTGTATGTCGGCCATCACCTGGGCGGGTTTCGACAATTTCTATTCCTTCTTCAGTCATGAGGATTCGCGCGACGCATTCGCCATCCCGCATGACCTGAAGATCCTCAAGGAGGTATTCGGGCTGGAGCCCGGCGGCTACCGCCGCAACAATGCCTTCTGGACCTCCTATTTCATCGCCGACCTCGTGGAGAGCGAGGACGAACCGCTCAGGGGCCGGCTCAGGGCGCAGACGGCCCGCATAAAGGCGATCTACCAGACGCTCTCCGACAGCTATCAGGCCGGCAAGGCAGAAAACAGTATTCCGCTCTCCTGAGCGACAAGGACGTTATCCATGCAACCATCCAAAGACATTTCGCGGCTGATCGAGATCATGGCGGCGCTGCGCACCCCCCGCACCGGCTGCCCCTGGGACCTGGAGCAGAATTTCGCGACCATCAAACCCTATACGATCGAGGAAGCCTACGAGGTGGCCGATGCGATCGAACGCAACGACATGGACGATCTTTGCGAGGAGCTCGGCGACCTGCTGCTGCAGGTGGCCTTCCATGCCCGCATGGCCGAGGAGGCCGGCGAATTTTCCTTCGGCGACGTCGTCGAGGCGATCACGAAGAAGATGATCCGCCGCCATCCCCATGTCTTCGCCCGTTCCGATGCCGATACCCCGGATGCCGTAAAGACGCAGTGGGACACGATCAAGGCGGAAGAGAAGCGGGAGCGGGCCGAGCGGCGGGCGCGGCGCGGAATCACCGAGGATTTCAAGAACGGCTATCTCGGCGGCGTGCATCGCAGCCAGCCGGCGCTGACCGAAGCCCTGAAGCTGCAGAGCCAGGCCGCCAAGGTTGGTTTCGACTGGTCCGAGGCCGAACCCATCCTCGACAAGATCGAAGAGGAAATCGGCGAACTGCGCGAGGCCCTGCGCGGCGGACGGCAGGACAAGGTGACGGACGAACTCGGCGACCTGATCTTCGCGCTCGTCAATATCGGACGGCATGTGAAAGCCGACCCGGAAGAAGCGCTGCGCGGAACGAATACGAAGTTCCGGCGTCGTTTCAACCATATAGAAACCGAACTTCAGAAATCGAATGAACGACTGGAGACCGCCGGCCTGGACCGGATGGAAGGTCTCTGGCAGGCGGCGAAAGCGATCGAACGGCAGCCTGGATGAAGGGCCTGCCGACACGGCAGTCACGAGCCGACGCATCCCGGTCCGTTCGTTTCCGGCCGGCCGCCCGCGCTACAGCTTCCTGAAAAAGGCATGGGTGAAGGCGCCGGAGTAGATATAGCATATCTCCTCCGGCCTATCCGACATGAAGTCGTCGCAGGCTTTTTTCACGCCGGGCAAATTGTTCCATCCCCCTGCATTGATCTCCGTGTCACAATAGTCGTCGACTAGGCAGACCGCACCGGCCGAGAGCCTGGGATAGACGTATTGGAGGCTCACCATGATGGAATCGTAGAAGTCTCCATCCAGATAGGCGAAGGAAATCCTCTCCGGCAGGCCATCCTTCAGCGTGTCCTGGAACCAGCCCTTGTGGATGACGGGAGGCTCAAGCCCATGCCTGAAAAAATTGCCCAGGAGAATGTCTTCGGAGGTCTTCAGGTCGCCCGCCTTGTAGGAGTGGCCATCCTCGCTGCGGGCAGAAGGCAGTCCCTCGAAACTGTCGTAGACATGCAGTTTCTTGTCCGCGTTCAGGTCCTTGATGACCTTGGCGATCAGGACGGAGGATTGCCCCTCGTTGCAGCCGACCTCGACGAGATCGCCGGGGACATTGTAGGCGACCGTTTGGGACACGAGATGATACATGTTCATCCGCTGCTCTATATTCGTAGAAATTCCGGACCTTACAGGTGAAAACCGCAACCCGGTCATTCCGTAGATCAGGCCGTCAACAAATCCTGCGGTATCCGAGTTAACGCCGAACCGCCTTGTTACAAGATTGAGGGCTCTGTCGATGTGGGATGAACGTTTTACTTTCCAGTCGAAGTCAGACGCAATGAAGAAGTTATCCATCACTTCCCCTCCCGTTGTGGATTTACTTTAGCGCAGAACTCGCCTTCATGCATCCCACAATTGAAAAGCAACCCGATCACGAATTGTTGGCGGCGCAGGCACGTCGGTCGCCGGCGCGCTCTTACGCTTGTCGCATGATCGCGACCGGAGGCCGGAGATGGCGTTAGCAGCCGGAGAAAGACCATCGAGGCCGAAGCCGGTCGCGCCGGCTACCGGGGCTGGAAGCTCACCGCTCCCAGTCTTCCTTCACCGGTTTCGGACCGTTGCCGAGCCGACGCTCCAGCTCCGCGGCCTGCCGTTCGGTGAGGCGCACGTCGAGCGTCACCGAACCGTCCTCGTTGTCCTGCCGCTCGTCGACGATCGCATCGCCGTAGATCCAGGAAACCAGCGAGAGCTTGTCCGGGGGGATAGTGATCGTGGTTTCCGTCAGCACGCCGGAAAGGCGTCTCGCAATCTCGTTCATCAGGGCGTCGATGCCCTCGCCCGTGACGGCCGAAACCGCCATCACGTTGTCACGGCCCACGGCCCTTTCCGCGATGGTTTCATGGGCCTCGGGGTCGAGCCGGTCGATCTTGTTCCAGACCTCGATGATGCGTTCCGCACCTTCCTTCTCGCTGATGCCGAGATCGGCGAGGATGCGCATCACGTCGGAAGCCTGGGCGGCGTTGTCCGGGTCGGACATGTCCCGCATATGCAGGATGAGGTCGGCTTCCAGCACCTCTTCCAGCGTGGCGCGGAAGGCGGCGACGAGATGGGTCGGCAGGTCGGAGATGAAACCGACCGTATCGGAAAGAATGACGGTGCGGCCATGCGGCAGCTTCATGCGGCGCAGCGTGGGATCGAGCGTCGCGAACAGCATGTCCTCGGCCAGCACGCCGGCGCCGGTGATGCGGTTGAAGAGCGTCGACTTGCCGGCGTTCGTGTAGCCGACCAGAGCCACGATCGGATGCGGCACCTTGCGGCGCTTGGCGCGGTGGAGCTGGCGGGTGCGCACGACCTGCTCCAGCTCGCGCTCCAGCCGGACGATCCGCTCCTGAAGCAGCCGCCGGTCGGCTTCGATCTGGGTTTCACCCGGGCCGCCCATGAAGCCTGCGCCGCCGCGCTGGCGTTCGAGGTGGGTCCAGCTTCGGACCAGACGGCCCTTCTGATAGTTCAGATGCGCCAGATCGACCTGCAGCGTGCCTTCCTTGGTGGAGGCGCGGCGGCCGAAGATCTCCAGGATCAGGCCCGTCCGGTCGATGACCTTGGCGTTCCATTCCTTTTCGAGATTGCGCTGCTGGACCGGCGTCAGCGGATGGTCGACGATGACGAGCCCGGCATTCTTCTCATCGAGCAGCGCCTTGATCTCCTCGATCTTGCCGGTGCCGATGAGGGTCGCCGGGCGCGGCTGGCCGACAGGCACGATGAGGCCCTCGACAACCGTGAGATCGATCGCCCTGGCAAGGCCGATCGCTTCGTCGAGCCGGGCTTCGTTGGAGCGCTGGGGCACGGGTGCCGCGGGCGAATCGCCCTGCCCGGCCCTCGGCTTCGCCTGCTTCAGGACCGGTACGACGACTGCCGCACACATATCGTCCCGGAGCTTTTCGCTCTCCGGGACGAGAGATTCGTTCGAGGTATCGCGACTTGTGATTTCCGTTCGTCCTTACGCGGCGTTCTCTTCGCTTTCGAACATCTGCATGGGCTGGCCCGGCATGATGGTCGAGATCGCGTGCTTATACACGAGCTGGGAGTGGCCGTCACGACGAAGAAGGACGCAGAAGTTGTCGAAGGACGTGACGACGCCCGTGAGCTTGACCCCGTTGATCAGGAATATCGTCAGGGAAATCTTCTGCTTGCGAACGGTGTTGAGAAATAAATCCTGCAGGTTTTGAGAACGTTCCGCCATAGCGCCGCTTCTTTCTTTTTTGCCGGCCACGGGCCGGGAGATGATCAAGCTGGTAAGAGACACCGGGAAACGCCCTCGTGCTTCCCTTCCCCCTCACGTCTGGTTATCAAATCGGCGTCTTTTCCGCAATGTCGAAAAAGGCATCGCGAATGCTTGCCGATATGGTGCCCGGATGCCCGTTCGCAACGGGCTTTCCGTCGATTTCCACGATCGGGACGCATATGCCCGTCGCCGACGTGAAGAAGACCTCGCGCGCCGCCAGCATCTCCCCGACCTTGAATTCCCGTTCAGCGACCCTGAGGCCAAGCTTCGCGGCGACGTCGAGCAGCGTGGTGCGGGTGATTCCCTTGAGGATTCCGTGTTCCGCCGGCCGGGTGACCAGTTCGCCGCCGGGCGTCACGATCCAGACGTTGGAGGACGCGCCTTCCATGACGATGCCGTCGCGATCGACGAAGATCGCGTCCTGGGCGCCCGCCTCCCTCGCCTGCTGCTTGGCGAGCACGTTGGGCAGGAGGCCGACGGTCTTGATATCCACGCGGTCCCAGCGGTTCTCCGGCACGGTGATGACCCTGATGCCGCTCGCATATTTCTTCGCGGCAACGGAAGGGTCCGTGCTCTTGGCGGTGATCGCGATCGTCGGCGGGGTATCGTTCGCCGGGAAGAAGTGGTCGCGGCGGGCAACGCCGCGCGTCACCTGCAGGTAGAAGATGCCGTTCCTCACCCGGTTGCGGCGGAGCACCTCGCGGATGACGAAGGCGAGCGCCGCGCGGCTCATGGGCGACGTCATCTTCAGTTCGCCGAGCGACCGGTCCAGGCGATCCAGATGCCGCGTCAGGTCGACGATCAGGCCCTGGCGGACCTCGCAGACCTCGTAGACCCCATCCGCGAACTGAAAGCCGCGGTCCTCCACATGCACGGCCGCTTCGGAATGACGGACATACTGTCCGTTCACATAGGCAATTCTCGACATCAATATCCCCTCGGGAATTCGGAAATGCAGAATGAAAAGGAAGGAGAGCCGCCCCACGCCGCGCCTGTGTGGCTGCGCGGGGCAAGCCTTCGTGGATCAGACGCCGAGCGACTTCAGCTTGCGATGCAGCGCGGAGCGCTCCATGCCGACGAACTCGGCCGTGCGGGATATGTTGCCGCCGAAACGGTTGATCTGGGCGATCAGATAATCGCGCTCGAACATTTCGCGCGCCTCGCGGAGCGGCAGCGTCATGATGTGATAGTCCCCCTTGCCGGCCACCTTCGGCAGCATGTCGCCGAGATCGGTCGGCAGCATGTCCGCGGAGATCGCCGTATCCGGCCCGTCGGTGCGGGCAAGGATCATCAGCCGCTCGATATTGTTGCGAAGCTGGCGGATGTTGCCCGGCCAGTCATGCGCCTGCAGCACGGCCATGGCGTCCTCGCCGATCCTGCGCGGGCGGATGCCGGCCTGTTCGGAAATCAGCCGCATAAAGGTGTCGACCAGGAAGGGAATGTCCTCGCGGCGCTCGGCAAGCGCCGGCACCTTGACCGGAACCACCGCCAGGCGATGGTAGAGATCCTCGCGGAACGAGCCTTCGGAAATCAGGTTTTCCAGATTATAGGCCGTCGAGGAGATGATGCGGACATCCACCTTGACGCGCTTCGAACCGCCGACGCGCTCGAACTGCTGGTCCACGAGCACGCGCAGGATCTTGTTCTGCGTCTCGCGCGGCATTTCGCCAACCTCGTCGAGATAGAGAATGCCGCGATGCGCCTCCTCCAGCGCGCCGATCTTGCGGGGCTGGCCGGGACCGCCCTCGGTACCGAAAAGCGCGATTTCCATGCGATCGGGCGTGATCGTCGCGGCATTGAGCGCGACGAAAGGCCCGGCGGAACGGGCGGACTTCTTGTGGATCATCCGCGCCACCAGTTCCTTGCCGGAACCGGAAGGACCGAGGATCATGATCCGGCTGTTGGTGGGCGAGACCTTCTCGATCGTCTGGCGAAGCTGCGAAACGGCGACGGAGGTGCCGACGAGCTCGGCGGCATCGCCGGCGCGCTTCTTGAGTTCGGTCACTTCGCGCTTCAGCTTGGAATTTTCAAGCGCACGCTCGGCGATCAGGATCAGCCGGTCGGCCTTGAAAGGCTTCTCGATGAAATCGAAAGCGCCGCGCTTGATGGCCGACACCGCCGTCTCGATATTGCCGTGACCGGAAATCATCACCACGGGCAGCTCCGGATGCCGGCTCTTGATCTCGTCGAGCAGCGCCAGCCCGTCGAGCTTCGAGCCCTGCATCCAGATATCCAGGAAAACGAGCCGCGGCACACGATCCGAGATCGTGGCGAGCGCACTGTCGCTGTCATGCGCGGTGCGGGTCTCATGCCCTTCATCGGACAGAATACCGGAAACGATTTCCCGAATGTCTGCCTCATCATCCACGACCAGAATGTCAGACGCCATAAGCCAGTTCCTTGCTATTATCCGTTCCGGGCACCGCCGCCTTCTGCCCCTGCGGCAGCAGGACCCTGATCATGGCGCCCTTGCCATGATCGAAATCGGTGGGCGCATCGTGCAGTTCGAGCTGCCCGCCATGCTCCTCGATGATCTTCTTGACGATCGCGAGCCCGAGCCCGGTCCCCTTGTCCCGCATCGTCATATATGGCTCGAGAATGCGATGCCGGTTTTCCGTCGGCAGGCCGCTGCCGTTGTCGATGACGTCGACGATGTAAGCGTCGCGCCCCGCATCGAAGACGGAGCACACCTTGATCTTGCGGCCATCGCGTTCCTCGCCGCTCGGCACGGCTTCGATCGCCTCCACCGCATTCTTGATGAGGTTGCCGAAGGCCTGCCCCAGCATGCGCGCATCGAACATGCCCCTGAGCGGTTCGTCCCCGAGTTCGCGGATGAAATCCACATGGGTCGTGCCCATCTCCCTGAGGAAGATCGCGTCGCGCAGGATATCGCGCAGATCCGCCTGTTCCTTGGTGGGTTTCGGCATGCGGGCGAAGGCCGAGAACTCGTCGACCATGCGGCCGATGTCGCCGACCTGCCGTACGATCGTATCGGTGCACTGGTCGAAAACGGCGCGATCGTCCTCGGCGATCTGCTTGCCGTAGCGGCGTTTCAGCCGCTCGGCCGAAAGCTGGATCGGCGTCAGAGGATTCTTGATCTCGTGCGCGATGCGGCGCGCCACGTCGGCCCATGCGGTCGAGCGCTGGGCGATGACGAGGTCGGTGATGTCGTCGAGCGTGATGACGTAGGATTCCTGGGCGGCACGCTGCTCCTCGCGCGTGACCTGGACGGAAAGCGTCCGCTCCTTGCCCCCGCGCATGAGGTTCACCTGCTTGCGGAAATCGCCACGCGCCCGCACCCTCGCTTCCGTCAGCACCTGGTCGATCTCGGTGGAGACATCCTGCAGTTTCTCGCCTATGAGCCTGTCGGCGGAAACCCCGAGAAACTCCTCGGCGGAAGGATTGACGATGGTGATGCGTCGGTCCTCTTCCACGCCGATCACCGCGGCGGTGACGCCAGAAAGCACCGCCTCGATGAAGCGGCGGCGGTCATCGACCTCATCCTTGGCTTCAAGGATTTCATCCCGCTGGCCGCGAATTTCCGAGATCATCTTGTTGAAGGTACGCGACAGGTTGCCGACGTCGCCATCCGCCGCCCGCACGGGCACTACGACATTGAGGTTGCCGGTGGCGACGCTGTCGGCCGCGCTGATCAGCAGCCGGATCGGCCGGACGATGCGGTCGGCGACGGCGATCGCCGTCCAGATCGCCGCCAGGAGCACGATCAGCGCAAATCCCAGATAGAGCACCGCGAATGCGATCTGCAGCGATGTGCGCCCCGCCTCCATCGCCTGGTACTCGGCGGTGTTCTCCTCCATCAGCCGCATGGCCGAGATGACCTTGGGGTCGACGGCGCGGATCGTGTAGAGGAAGGCGCCCGAGATGCTGTCGAGCTTGATGACGGCGCCGACGAGATTGGTGATTCCCGGCGGAATCAGCGTCGGCTGGCCGGCAGCCGCCGACCTCAGGGCATCGGCCGGAATGGCGGGCAGCGGCTTTTCCGTCTTGATGTCGGCCTGAACCATCGCCTGCCCGTCCTCCTGGACCAGGAAGGCGCCGAGCATGCCGCGACCGCGCGCCTGGCGCGTCATCAGTTCCACGAAGCCTGTCCGGTCGAGATAGAACATCGCCCGGTTTCGCTCCAGGTCGTTCGCCATCGAGACCGTCTGCCCCTGAAGATAGCTCGCATTCTCAAGCATATAGGCCCGGGCGACATCCTGGGAGGACTGCACGATCGACTGGGTCCGCAGCGAGAACCAGCGGTCAAGACCGACATTCAGCGTGAGGCTGGCGAAGATCGCCACGAGCACCGCAGGCGTGATCGCCACGATGGAGAACAGAACCACGATGCGCACATGCAGACGGGCAGCCGCCCGGCCGCGATTGCGCGCTCCGACGAGCCGCGCGACCTCGCGCCCGATCAGATAGACCAGGCCGAGGATGAAGAGGGAATTGACGATCGCCGACGCGATGACGACGTTGGTGGTGGGCGCGATCGGCGTCACGCCGAGCAGCACGAACAGCGTCAGGGTCGCGCAGATCAGCGCACCGCCCGCGAGTATCAGGCCGGGAAGCGCGAACGATGCGCGCCTGTCCTGCACCGACACCGCCGGCTCTTTCCCCGGCAGCTCGTTTTCGGCCTTTGGCGCAGTCACGCCTTCCGTCATGGACCCATCTCCCGATCGCCCTCGCGCAAGCCGTTCCGCCCGATCGGTGCAAGCAGAACGCCAGTCGTCTCAATGATGGAGTTTTTGGCTCAGCACTTTCAGCGACCGTCGCTTCGCCGAAATTCACCAAACCCCGCGTGACCTTTAAGCAACGCTTTGTGGCGAAAATGCAACGATGAACAGGAGGTGTCAAGCATCCGGCCATCAATAGAAATGACCGGCCATCCAACGAAAACGTTATCCGGACCTTTAGGTGGACAGCATCCGCAGCGGCGCATCGCCGAACCGATGCGCTGCCCGGTCAACGGCAGCCCCTGCCGGCGGCCTGCGGCGCGTCAGGCCCCGCGGGAGCTGCGGTAGACCGATACGCCAAGCTCGCGAATCTTCTTCCGCAGCGTATTGCGGTTGAGGCCGAGAAGATCGGCGGCCTTGATCTGGTTGCCGCGGGTTGCCGTCAGCGCGGCAAGAATCAGCGGATATTCCATCTCCGTCAGCACGCGGTCGTAGAGGCCGGGCGGCGGCAGGCTGTCGCCGAAGCTGGCGAAATAGCTCCGCATGTTCTCCTCCACCGCCTGCGCGATGGTGAGCGAGCCGGCGCGCGCGCCCATCTTGTCGATCGGACTGTCCGGCACGTCGGAGCGCAGCTCCGCCTCGATGATCTCGCGGGTGATGACATCCTGCGGATAGAGCGCCATCAGGCGGCGCACGAGGTTTTCCAGTTCGCGCACGTTGCCGGGCCAGGCATAGGCCTTCATGAGGTCCAGCGCCTCGTTGTCGAACCGCTTGCCGTCGAGCCCCTCCTTCTCGCCCATCTGCATGAAATGGCGGACGAGGTCCGGGATGTCCTCGGCGCGGTCGCGCAACGGCGGCAGGCGCAGCGGCACGACGTTCAGGCGATAATAGAGATCCTCACGGAAGAGGCCCTGGTTGATGAGCTGCTTCAGGTCCTTGTTCGTCGCCGCGACGATGCGGACGTCGGTGCGGATCGGCGTGCGGCCGCCGACGGTCGTGTATTCGCCCTGCTGCAGGACGCGCAGCAGGCGCGTCTGGGCGTCCATCGGCATGTCGCCGATCTCGTCGAGGAAAAGCGTGCCGCCTTCGGCCTGTTCGAAACGGCCGGTCGAACGGTTCTGCGCACCGGTGAAGGCGCCTTTCTCGTGACCGAAGAGTTCCGATTCGATCAGGTCGCGCGGGATGGCGGCCATGTTGATCGCCACGAAGGGACCGTTGCGGCGCTTGCCGTAATCGTGCAAGGCGCGGGCGACGAGCTCCTTGCCGGTGCCGGATTCGCCGGTGATCATCAGCGTTAGGTCGGTCTGCATGAGACGCGCCAGCACGCGGTAGATTTCCTGCATGGCGGCGGAGCGGCCGACGAGCGGCATGCCGTCCTGCATGTCGTCGTCGAGGCGGGCCGGCTTGCGCTTCGGCTCGGCCAGCGCCCGACCGATGATGGCGATGAGCTCCGTCAGGTCGAAGGGCTTCGGCAGGTAGTCGTAGGCGCCCTTTTCGGACGCCTTGATCGCCGTCATGAAGGTGTTCTGGGCGCTCATGACGAGGACCGGAAGGTCCGGCCGAGCCTTCTTGATACGCGGCAGGAGATCGAACGCGTTCTCGTCCGGCATGACCACGTCGGTGACGACAAGGTCCCCCTCGCCGGCCGAGATCCAGCGCCAGAGGGTCGCGGCATTGGAAGTGATGCGCACTTCATAGCCCGCCCTGGTCAAAGCCTGGTTGAGAACGGTGCGGATGGCAGCGTCGTCATCGGCGACAAGGATCGTGGCAGTCATTTTTCACTTCCTGTGGAGTTCAAGGCTCGACCGTCGCCGGTCTCTTCCTTGTGCATGGGCATCAGAACACGGAATGTGGTGCGGCGCGCCTGGCTGTCGCATTCGACGATGCCGCCATGGGCGCCGATGATCTTGGCGACCAGCGCAAGACCGAGGCCGGAGCCGTTCGTCTTGGTGGTGATGAAGGGATCGAAGAGATGCGGCAGCAGGTCCGGCGGCACGCCGGGACCGTTGTCGATCACGCAGAATTCCAGCGGCAGGGAAATCTTCTCCCGCGTGCCGGCGACCGAAAGCCGGATGCCGGGGCGATAGGCCGTGGTCAGCATGATCTCGCCGTCCGGCTGGTCGCCGATCGCCTCGGCGGCGTTCTTGATGAGATTGAGGAAAACCTGCACGAGCTGATCGCGGTTCGCATAGACCGGCGGCAGCGACGGGTCGTACATTTCCGAAATCTTGATCTCGCGCGCAAAACCGGCCTTGGCGACCGCCTTCACATGGTCAAGCACCGAATGGATATTGAGGGCCGCGCGATCCACCGGACGCTCGTCGGAGAAGACCTCCATGCGATCGACCAGCGAGACGATGCGGTCCGTTTCATCGCATATGAGGCGGGTCAGCGCCCGGTCCTCGTCCGCGACGGAGGTTTCGAGGAGCTGCGCGGCGCCGCGAATGCCGGAAAGCGGGTTCTTGATCTCGTGCGCCAGCATGGACGCCAGCCCGGTCACGGAACGGGCCGCGGCGCGATGGGTGAGCTGGCGGTCGATCTTGTCCGCCATGGAGCGTTCCTGGAACACGATCACCACGGAACCGGGCTCACTGACCACCGGCGCGACATAGAGATCCACCAGCTTCTCCTGGCCCAGTCGCGGAGACGACAGGTCGACCCGATATTCGTTGACCGGCGCCCTGCGCTCGCGGACCTGGTCGATCAGTGCCAGAAGCGGGCTGCCGAAGGGAATGAAGGTGGAAATCCTGTTCTTGGCGAGATGGGCGGCGCTGGCGCCGAAAAAGGCTTCCGCCTCCCAGTTGGCGAACGCGACCTTGCCGGCCGCATCCACCAGGATCACCGGATTCTGCACCGAATTGAGCACGGCCATGGCGAGCGCATTGCCGCTCGCGGCCTCCTGCGCGGACGACTTCGTCATGCGGCCTCCTTGCGCGCCACGGCGATCTCGTCTGAAAGCGCGGCTGTCATCCGGCGCGAAACGTCGGCCGGGTCCCTGGAAATCATGATGGCGGCCTTTTCATCGGCCGGCAGGCCGGCGGCGAAACGGTCGAGATACCAGCCGAGATGCTTTCGGGCATGGCGCAGCCCCGCCTCGCGGCCATAAAGCTCCAGCATCGCCTCGTAATGTTCGACGACAAGGCCGGCGATCCGGACCGGCGACGGAGCGGGATGGCCGGCAAGCCAGCCGACATGCCAGGGACGCCCCTGCGCGCCTCTCCCGACCATGACCGCATCGGCGCCCGAACGTTCGAGAATCCCGGCGGCATCCTCCGGCGATTCGACGTCGCCGTTGGCGACCAGCGGAATGGAGACCGCGTCGCGCACCAGCCGGATCGCATCCCAGTCCGCCCGGCCCTCGTAGAACTGCATGCGGGTGCGGCCATGGATCGTCACGAGCTGCACGCCGGCATCTTCGGCGCGGCGGGCGATTTCAGGCGCATTGATGGAATTTTCGTCCCAGCCGAGCCGCATCTTGAGCGTCACCGGAATGGAAACGGCGTCGACCGTCGCCTCGATCAGGGAGAGCGCATGATCGGGGTCGCGCATCAGCGCGGAGCCGGAATAGCCGCCCGTCACCTTCCTGGCGGGGCAGCCCATATTGATGTCGATGATATCGGCGCCGTTGCCGGCGGCGATCTTCGCGGCTTCCGACATCCATTGCGCCTCACGGCCGGCGAGCTGGACCATATGGGGCGATATGCCCGCGCCCTTGAGACGCGCCCAGGATTCTCCGCGGTTCAGCACCAGTTCGCGGCTGGCGACCATTTCCGTCACGACCAGCCCGGCGCCGAAACGCCAGGCAAGTTGCCGGAACGGCAGATCGGTCACGCCGGACATCGGCGCCAGGACGACGCGATTTCGAATGGCGACCGGCCCGATCTGGAAAGGCTTGGCAATATCTTGAGAATGCAAATGGTGATCTTTCGGGCACATGATGTGATTGCACTATTTTTATTCAGTTCTCGGGCATTTGCCAAGAGCAATTCCGGAACTGCGTTATTTTTGAGCGGCCTGCTGGAAAAGCCGCTTTTCATTCTATAGTTCTCCGCCTGTCAATCCTTTGGTCAGCAGAACGGGTTAAGGCGCATGGACGACAAATCCATGACAATCGGTATCGTTATCGTCGCCGCGGGCCGCGGTGAACGGGCCGGATCGTCGCAGGACGGCCCGAAACAATACCGCCGGATCGGCGGCAAGCCGGTGATCGCCCATACGCTGGAGCGGTTTCTCACATGGCCGCGCAGCGGCCCCATCGTCGTCGTCATCCATCCCGACGACGAAACCCTGTTTGCCGAAGCGACCGGCCGCTTGCCCGGGGCCGACCGGCTCGTCACGGCCTTCGGCGGGGAGACGCGCCAGCGTTCCGTCCACGAGGGGCTCCGGACGCTGTCCGCCAGCGAGGCGACTCATGTGATGATCCATGACGCGGCGCGGCCGTTCGTCGATCACGGCATCCTCGACCGCGTCGCGCAGGCGCTCGACGAAGGACAGGAAGGCGTGCTGCCGGCCATTCCCGTCACCGACACGCTGAAGCGCGGCGGCTCGGACGGCCTGGTGTACGAGACCGTGCCACGCTCCGGGCTCTACGCCGCCCAGACGCCGCAGAGCTTCCTTCTCTCCGCCATCCGCGTCGCGCATGAGAAGGCGGCGGCACTTCGTCGCGAGGATTTCACCGACGATGCCTCGATCGCCGAATGGGCCGGCCTGCCGGTCACGCTGGTCGAGGGTTCGGTCGACAACGTCAAGCTCACCGTGAAGCGGGATATCGACATGGCCGACGAAAAGCTGTCCTCGAGGGCGTTGCCGGATGTGCGCACCGGCAACGGTTACGACGTGCACCAGCTCGAACCGGGCGACGGAGTGACACTCTGCGGCGTCTTCATTCCGCACGATTTCAAGCTCAGCGGCCATTCGGACGCGGACGTGGCCATGCATGCGTTGACCGATGCGCTGCTGGCCACCTGCGGCGCCGGCGACATCGGCGACCATTTTCCACCGTCCGACATGCAATGGCGCGGCGCGGCGTCGAGGATATTCCTCGACCATGCGGCCAGGATCGTGCGCGAACGCGGCGGGGCGATCATGAACGCCGACATATCGCTCATCGCCGAAGCGCCGAAGATCGCGCCGCACCGCCAGAAGATGCGCGAGACCCTGGCGGAGGTTCTCGGCATTGCCGTCGATCGCTGCTCGGTGAAGGCGACGACAAACGAGAAGATGGGCTTTGTCGGCCGCCGCGAAGGCATCGCCGCGATCGCCACCGCCACCGTCGTCTATCGCGGAGACGCGGCATGAGCCTGTTTCCGGCCGATATCGAAGATCAGGCGCGAAAGATCATTGCGGACTTTTCCGCGCGCGGGCTGATGGTCGCGACCGCGGAATCCTGCACGGGCGGCCTCATCGCGGGCGCCCTGACGGAGATTTCCGGCTCGTCCGCCGTCGTGGACCGTGGTTTCGTGACCTATACGAACCAGGCGAAGACGGATCTCATCGGCGTGACGGAAGCGACACTCGTCGCCCATGGCGCCGTTTCCAGGGAAACCGCCCTGCAGATGGTGCATGGAGCGCTGTTCCGCTCGCGGGCATGGGTGGCCGTGGCCGTGACGGGCATCGCCGGGCCGGGCGGCGGATCGGCGGAAAAGCCGGTCGGCCTCGTGCATCTCGCCGCCCGGAGCCGCTCCGGCACGATCCTGCACCGGGAAATGCGCTACGGCGACATCGGCCGGACCGAAGTCAGGCTCGCGACGGTGCGCACGGCATTGGAGCTGCTGGCGGAAGCCGGAAGGCAGTCAGGGAAAGATCAGACGTAGATCCTGTCCGCCCTTGTCTCGAAAGCCTCGGCAAACATGCGGAAGGCGCGATCGAACATCGATCCCATCAATGCGCCGAGGATCATGCTCTTGAATTCGTAGTCGATGAAGAAGTGCACCACGCAAGCGTCCGGCGAGCCATCGGCGGAGGGCTCGAAGCGCCAGCGATTCTCCAGATATCTGAACGGCCCCTCGATATATTTCACGTCGATCGCCCGCTCCGGCGGGTTCAGAAGGACCTGGGTGGTGAAGGTTTCGCGGATCGCCTTGTAGCCCACCGTCATGTCAGCCACGAGCAGCATCTTGCCATCGCGCTCCTTGCGGGAGCGGACGGCCAGCGCCTCGCAGAGCGGCAGGAATTCCGGGTATTTCTCGACATCGGCGACGAGCGCGTACATCTTGTCGGCGCTGTGCTTCACGGGGCGGCGTATTTCGAACTTGGGCATGAACTGCAGTTAAGCGCCCGCCCCCAGAAGATCAAGGAGATCGCGCATCTCCGCCCTCGATTTCAACATCAGAACCGGCTTCCCGCCGGCATGCGCCTCCAGCCCCTCGACGATACGCCAGGCAAACCGTCTCTCGAAAGTCCAGACGAACCGGAAGAATTCCCAGGACACCCGCTCCGGACAACCGGGCGCCATTTCAGGCCGGGTTCTCCCGATATATCTGGCCCAGCGGCTCAGGATGCCCCAGACGCAGACGCGCCGAGGCATGCGCACCCAGATGACGATATCGCTGCGCGGCACGCGGATATCGAATGTCGAGGGATTGGTGCCATCCATGATCCAGCGTTCCTGGCCGATCAATTCCTCGATGCGGCGGCGCTGCTCGTCCCTTCCCCGCTGCTTCCAGCCGGGCAGCCACACGACGTCGCGATCGATCGAAATATAAGCGAGACCGAAACGGCGGGCGACCTTCTGCGACAGGGTCGACTTTCCGCCTCCGGAACAGCCGACGACCATTATCCGCTGCGCATGCCGAACCTTGCCGGCGGCCTCCGCAATTCCCACGTAGCGGATCGCATTGAGGCCCGATTTGGTGTCCATGATGATCTCCCGGGAATCAGGTTCGCGACATCGTGAATGCGGGTAGCGGCCAATGATGACAGGAGGATTTCCATATCCAACGGAGGGTATTATAGAAGTCCGCCGAATGCGTCGCGACGTGGCATCGAAAGGGCTGCAACAGCAGGCTGCCGATGTCGGATGGCATTCAGATCGATAGAACTAAACATTGGATACATCCGGTTGAAATGATCCATTGCCGCGGGCGCGCGTGCAATGGCATATTCATCCACCGGCAGACCGGACGCACTCGAAAGAAGCATCCATGGACGATTTCTCGCAGATGATAAAGCTGCTCGAATCCGCAAAGCAGCTCGCCGACATGAACCAGCTTCCGATGCTGGTCTATCTGATCGAAATGGCGAAGGCGGAAGCGCGAGGCCACCGCTTCATCCTGCGCGACCGAAGGCGCGGCCAGGACAAGCATGAAAAGGTCCAGGCCGCCGAATAACGGCTTTTCGAGAAAGGGTGCCGCTATTCGGCGGCAGCCAGAAGCTTCTTTTCGCGTGCGGCCCTGAGACGGGCGAAATCATCGCCGGCATGGTGCGAAGACCGGGTCAGCGGGCTCGACGACACCATCAGAAAACCCTTGGTATAGGCAACCGTCTCGTAGGACTTGAATTCCTCGGGCGTCACGAACTTTTCGACCTTGTGGTGCTTGCGGGTCGGCTGCAGATACTGGCCGATCGTCAGGAAATCGACGTCCGCCGTTCTGAGGTCGTCCATGAGCTGCAGCACTTCGTTGCGCTCTTCGCCGAGCCCCACCATGATGCCCGACTTGGTGAACATGGTCGGGTCCAGTTCCTTCACCCGCTGCAGAAGCCGGATGGAGTGGAAATAGCGGGCACCCGGACGAACCGTGAGGTAATTGCCGGGAACGGTTTCCATGTTGTGGTTGAAAACGTCGGGCTTGGCCGCCACGACGCGCTCCAGGGCTCCGGGCTTCTTCAGGAAGTCAGGCGTCAGGATCTCGATGGTCGTCGTCGGGGATGCGGCGCGGATCGCCCAGATCACCTTCTCGAAATGTTCGGCGCCGCCGTCTTCCAGGTCATCACGGTCGACGGAGGTGATGACGACGTGGGAAAGGCCCATCTGTTTCACGGCCTTGGCGACGTTTTCCGGCTCGTCCATGTCGAGCGCATTCGGCCTGCCGGTCGCGACATTGCAGAAGGCGCAGGCGCGGGTACAGATTTCGCCCATGATCATGAAGGTGGCGTGCTTCTTGTCCCAGCACTCGCCGATATTGGGGCAGCCGGCCTCCTCGCAGACCGTCACCAGCTTGTTTTCCTTCACGATCGAACGGGTTTCCTGATAGCCCCTGGAAACCGGCGCACGCACGCGAATCCACTCGGGCTTGCGCATGACCTCCGTATCGGGACGATGCGCCTTTTCCGGATGACGGACGCGCTTTTCTTCGCTGGACCCGATCGTGTCGAGAATAGTGACCATAAGAACCTGCTTTCAACCGCGCTCTTTAAATCCTACAGCGTCCTCAGCGCGCCCCACATATGCGCGCGGCGCTATGGTGCGGGATTTCCGTCAACGCCTGACGAGTTTGGCAACGAATAGCAAAATGCAGGACCCCACGAAACCCTGCACCAGGTAACCCAGCCATCCGCTGGCGACATGGATATTGGCGCTCTCGAAGACGGCATTGGCGATCATCGCGCCGACGATGCCGATCACGATGTTCATCAGCACGCCGAAGCGAAGATCCATCAGGATGCCGGCAAGCCAGCCCGCCACGCCGCCGATGATGACCGCTGCAATCCAACCCACACCCATGTCTCGCTCCCGTCCTTGATGACCTTCGCTCAATATGGGCGGTCGCCCGCCCACACGCAATGCCGCCGGATCATGCGTTCAGAGCCCGGCCAAAGGCGTCGAGCACGCTTTCCTTCATCGTTTCCGAAATGGTCGGATGCGGGAAGATCGTGTGCATCAGCTCTTCCTCGGTCGTCTCCAGGTTCATGGCGACGACGAAGCCCTGGATGAGTTCGGTGACTTCGGCGCCGACCATATGGGCGCCGATGAGTTCGCCGGTCTTCCTGTCGAAGATGGTCTTGACCAGACCCTGGTCCTCGCCGAGCGCGATCGCCTTGCCGTTCGCCACGAAGGGGAAGCGGCCGACGCGGATATCGCGGCCCTCGGCCTTCGCCTTTGCTTCCGTCAGGCCGACCGAGGCGACCTGCGGATGGCAGTAGGTGCAACCCGGGATCTTCAGCTTGTCCATCGGGTGGACATTCGGCAGGCCGGCGATCTTTTCCACGCAGATGACCGCCTCGTGCTCGGCCTTGTGGGCGAGCAGCGGCGGACCGGCGACATCGCCGATCGCGTAGATGCCCGGCACGTTGGTCTTGCCGTAGCCGTCGATGACGATGAAGCCACGGTCGGTCTTCACGCCCACGGCCTCAAGGCCGATGTTCTCGATATTGGCCTGTACGCCGACGGCCGAAATCATCCGGTCGGCGGTGATTTTTTCCGACGAGCCGTCCTTCTTCTCGATGGTGGCAGTGATCGAATTGGCGCCCTTTTCTACCTTGGCGACCTTGGCCTCCAGATGGATCTTCATGCCGGCGCGCTCGAACTGCTTTTTCGCCAGCGCGGAGATTTCCGCATCCTCGACCGGCATGACCTGGCTCATGATCTCGACGACGGTGACGTCGACGCCCATGGTGCGGTAGAAGCTCGCGAATTCGATGCCGATGGCGCCCGAGCCCATGACGAGCAGGGACTTCGGCATCTCTTCCGGCTTCATCGCCTCGAAATAGGTCCAGATCAGCTTGCCGTCCGGCTCGATGCCCGGAAGCGCGCGCGGACGGGCGCCGGTTGCGACGATGATGTGCCTGGCGGTATAGGTGCCTTCGCCGAGCGTGTTCTTCGGCACCGGCCCCTGCGGCTGAACGACGGGCTTGGTGGATTTGCCGACAACGATCTCGCCGGGTTTGGTTATCTTCGCCTCGCCCCAGATGATGTCGACCTTGTTCTTCTTGAACAGGAAGCCGACGCCATTGTTCATCCGTTGCGCGATGCCGCGCGAGCGGGCGACGATCGCCTTCAGGTCCGGCGTCACCGAGCCCTCGATCTTCACGCCGTAATCACCCGGATGTTTGGCGTATTCGAAGACTTCCGCCGAACGCAGCAGCGCCTTGGTGGGAATGCAGCCCCAGTTGGAGCAGATGCCGGCGAGATGCTCGCGCTCGACGACGGCGACCTTGAGCCCCAGCTGGGCGGCGCGGATGGCGGCGATATAGCCTCCGGGACCGGAACCGATAACGATGACATCGTAAGCATTGGCCATAGGCGCTTCACTCCTTGGTTCTCAGAGGGCGCGGAGAAACCGCAAGCCCTGCCCTTGTTTGCCCGGGAGCGAAGCGCCGGCCGGTCCGGGGTCAGACGTCGCTGTCTTCGACGACCGGCTCCACCCGCGTCAGCATCCCGTATATCTCATCCTTCAAGGCCAGCCGCCGCTTGCGCAGGTTGACCATGCGCGCGTCGTCGCATGGCTCGATATCGGTTTCCGCCTTGTGGATTTCGTGGTTCACTTCCTCGTATTCACTGCAAATCCGGTGAAAATGCCCATCCGTTTCACGCAAATAGCGCATCTGGACGACATATTCCGGAAACTCTTCCGCGAGATGGTGTGGCGTGCTCGACATTTTCCCAAACCTCCGTGCTGGGTGACTTGGGAAATGCTAGAACCATTCCATCCCGCTATTCTTTGACCCCGATCAACCTCTCCGCATTCCTTACATTCCCAGCATCACGCGGACGATGGGTTCCAGCCCCCGTCCAAGCGCCCTGGTGTTCTCCGCCGTCAGATGGACGCCGTCGACGGGCGTCGTCTTCGCGACGGAACCCGCATCGAAGAAACCGCAACCGAGATCGTCGGCAAGATCGCGATAGAGCGAGGCAAGCATGGAAGACTGCTCGACACCGCCCCGGAAGATCGCCGAAGACACCGGATCGGCCGTTTCGCAGAGAGGCGGCGGCGAGACGATCAGGATGTCCGGCGCATCGTATTCGAACGAGTAATCGTGTCGGCGGATGAGCGAGACGAGCCGCTGCATGCCGGCGCGAGCCGCATGGGCCGTGCCGGCGATCATCGGCTTCATGTCGTTGCTGCCGAGCATGACGACCACCAGATCGAGCGGCATGTGCGTATGCAGCAACGTCGGCAGGTTCTTCACGCCGTTGCGGTCGCAATCGGCCAGATGATCGTCATAGGCGGTCGTGCGGCCGTTCAGGCCTTCGGCGACAACGGTCACCCCGGGTCCCAGAGCCGCACCGAGGACGCTCGGCCAGCGGTCCTCGAACGCATGCCGGCCGGGTCCTTCCGGATCGTAGCCCCAGGTGAGCGAATCGCCGAAGCAGAGAACAGTCTTCATCGCCGCTCTCACAGTTCCCCTCCTCCTTGCGGGAAGGGGGTGGGGGTGGCCAACGCCACGGCAACTCGCCTCAACACAGATTGCATATCCAACATCACATCCCTGTTCGAGATACGCATAACGCGGAAATTCCGGTCCGGAAGATAAGCGTCGCGTTCAGCATCGCTTCTATGCTGGTTTTTATCGTCATGAACCGGGCCATCCGCCTCGACAACCAAGCGGCTCTGAAGACAGAAAATCTACGATGCAGTTTCCGATCGCCATCTGTCGGCGAAAATGCGTGCCCGGCATTTCCGGTAGTTCCTTTCGAAGCGCAGTCCAGAGGTGGCACTCCGCATCGGTCATAGTCTTGCGCAGACGGGGAGCGTTGCGGCTGGCCGAGGCGCGCTGGCGGTTTTGGATTTTTTTATTCCAAGCCATCCAGCGCCTTCTCCGTGGCACGACCCCCACCCGTCCACTGACGCGGACACCCTCCCCGCAAGGGGGAGGGAAAGTCCATCACACCAGCATCGCCATCGGGTTTTCGATGTAGCGCTTGAATGCCGAAGCAAGCTCGGCACCGAGCGCGCCGTCTATGACGCGGTGGTCGAAGGCGAAGGTCGCCGTCATCACGTTGCCGACCTCGATCTTGCCGTTCCGGACGACCGGCTTTTCGACGCCGGCGCCGATCGAAACGATCGAGGCCTGCGGCAGGTTGATGATCGAAGTAAAGCTCGAAACACCGTACATGCCGAGATTCGACACGGATGTCGTGCCGCCCTGGTATTCCTCGGGCTTCAGCTTCTTGTCGCGGGCGCGCTTGGCAAGGTCCTTCACCTCGTTCGAGATGACGGACAGGGTCTTCGTTTCCGCCTTGCGGACGATCGGGGTGATCAGGCCGTCCGGGATCGACACGGCGACGCCGACATCCGCGTTCTTGTGCAGCACGCGGGCAGTCGAGGTCCAGGAGGCGTTCGCCATCGGAACGTCACGCAGAGCAAGCGCCATCGCCTTGATGATGAAGTCGTTGACCGACAGCTTGAAGGCCGGCACCTCGCCCTTTTCCGTCTTCGTCACCGGCGCCGAGGCATTGATCTCGGCGCGCAGCTTGAGAAGCGCGTCGATCTCGCAATCCATCGAGATGGTGTAGGACGGAACCGTCTGGGTCGACTCGGTGAGCCGGGCGGCGATCGTCTTGCGCATGCCGTCATGCGGCAGGAGCTCGTAGGAGCCCTCCCCGAACAGCTTGAGCACGGCTTCGTCCGAAGGCCCCTTGGCAACGGCGGAAGCCGGAGCACCCGCGGGTGCGGCCTGCGGAGCCGCGGCCGGAGCAGCCTTGGCGGCACCGGAAACAACAAACAACTCGATGTCGCGCTTGATGACCCGACCATGAGGGCCGGAGCCGGACACAGAACGGATATCGATGCCGGCTTCCCTGGCAAGGCGGCGAGCAAGCGGCGACGCGGCCAGCGGATAAGGATCGTCGTCCCCCGAGGCCCGCTGAGCCCCACCTTTGTTTTCCTTCACGCCGTTGCCGACACGCGGGCTGGCGATTTCGGCATTGGCGGCCGGTGCGGCTTCCGCCTTCGGCGCGGGGGCGGCCTCGGCCTTCGGGGCAGAGGCGCCACCACCGGCGGCGGCGGCCGAAACGTCCTCGCCATCGGCGGCGAGGATCGCGATCAGCGCGTTGACCTTGACGCTTTCCGTCCCGGCCGGCACGACGATCTTCGCGACGGTGCCTTCATCGACGGCTTCCACTTCCATGGTCGCCTTGTCGGTTTCGATCTCGGCGATCACATCGCCGGACTTGACCTTGTCGCCTTCCTTGACGAGCCACTTGGAAAGGTTGCCCTCTTCCATGGTCGGCGAAAGGGCAGGCATGGTGATGTTGATCGGCATCGAAACAACCTCCCCTTATTTGTAGCAGACGGTTTTGACAGCCTGGACGACTTCGCCGACATTCGGCAGCGCGAGCTTTTCCAGGTTCGCGGCGTAGGGCATCGGCACGTCCTTGCCGGCGACCGTCAGGATCGGCGCGTCGAGATAGTCGAAGGCCTGCTGCATGACGCGGGTGGCGATTTCCGTGCCGACCGAGTTCTGCGGATAACCCTCCTCGACGGTGACGAGGCGACCGGTCTTCCTGACCGATTCGATGACCGTCGGCAGATCCATCGGACGGATGGTGCGAAGATCGATCAGCTCGACGTCGATGCCTTCCTTGGCCAGTTCCTCGGCCGCCTTCACGGCATAGGTCATGCCGATGCCGAAGGAGACAATCGTCGCGTCCCCGCCCTGCTTGTGGATGCGGGCCTTGCCGATCGGCAGCACGAAATCATCGAGCTTCGGCACTTCGAAATGATGGCCGTAGAGGATTTCGTTTTCCAGGAAGATGACCGGGTTCGGATCGCGGATGGCCGCCTTCAGAAGCCCCTTGGCGTCGGCAGCCGTGTAGGGCTGGACGACCTTGAGGCCCGGAATATGGCTGTACCATGCCGCGTAGTCCTGGCTGTGCTGCGCGGCGACGCGGGCGGCGGCGCCGTTCGGGCCGCGGAAGACGATCGGAGCGCCCATCTGGCCGCCGGACATGTAAAGCGTCTTGGCGGCGGAGTTGATGATCTGGTCGATCGCCTGCATGGCGAAATTGAAGGTCATGAACTCGACGATCGGCCTCAGGCCGGCCATGGCGGCACCGACACCGACACCGGCAAAACCGTGCTCGGTGATCGGGGTATCGACCACGCGGCGGGGCCCGAATTCCTGCAGCAACCCTTGGGTGATCTTGTAGGCGCCCTGGTATTCGGCGACTTCCTCACCCATGACGAAGACGTCCTCGTCGCGGCGCATTTCCTCGGCCATGGCGTCGCGGAGCGCTTCGCGCACGGTCATCGTCACCATTTCCGTGCCGGCCGGAATATCCGGATCGGAGGCGACGGATGCAGCCGGCTGGGCGGGCACGGACGCAGGGGCGGAAGCGGCTGCCGGCGACTGTTCCGCCTGCGGAGCGGCCTTGGGCGCCTCAGCGGGCTTCGCCTCGCTCACGGCATCGGCGCTTTCGCCATCGGCGAGGAGCACGGCGATCCTGGTATTGACCTTGACGTTCTCGGTGCCGGCCGGAACCAGCAGCTTGCCGATCACGCCTTCGTCGACGGCTTCCACTTCCATGGTCGCCTTGTCGGTCTCGATCTCGGCGATCACGTCACCGGAAGTGACCTTGTCGCCTTCTTTTTTCAGCCATTTGCTGAGGGTGCCTTCCTCCATGGTCGGGGAAAGGGCGGGCATAAGGATATCGATAGGCATAAGGTTCCCTCCCCTCGATCAGAGCAGAATGTCAGTGTAGAGCTCGGAAACATCCGGCTCCGGATCGGCCTGGGCGAAATCGGCGCTATCGGCAACGATGTCGCGGACATCCTTGTCGATCGCCTTCAGTTCGTCCTCGCTCGCCCAGCCCTTTTCCAGAAGGCGGGCACGCACCTGCTCGATCGGATCGTGCTCGGAGCGCATCTTCTGCACTTCGTCCTTGGAGCGATATTTCGCCGGGTCGGACATCGAGTGGCCGCGATAGCGATAGGTGAGCATTTCAAGGATGATCGGCCCCTTGCCGGCACGGCACCACTCCGTCGCCTCGTCGGCCGCGGCCTTCACGGCGCGGACATCCATGCCGTCGACCTGGAAACCGGGAATGCCGAAGGAGGCGCCGCGTTGCGAGAAATCGGCCTGAGCCGTGGCGCGGGCGGTGGAGGTGCCCATGGCGTAGCGGTTGTTCTCGATCACGTAGACGACCGGCAGCTTCCACAAGTTGGCCATGTTGAAGCTTTCGTAGACCTGGCCCTGGTTCGCAGCGCCGTCACCGAAATAGGCCGTGCTGACCGAATTGTTGCCGCGGTACTTGTTGGCGAAGGCAAGCCCGGTGCCAAGCGAGACCTGCGCACCCACGATGCCGTGGCCGCCATAAAAATTCTTCTCCTTGGAAAACATGTGCATCGAGCCGCCCTTCCCCTTGGAATAGCCGCCCTGGCGCCCCGTCAATTCCGCCATCACGCCACGCGCGTTCATGCCGGTCGCGAGCATATGGCCGTGATCCCGGTAACCGGTGATGACCTGATCGCCTTCCTTCAGCGCCATCTGCATGCCGACGACGACAGCTTCCTGGCCGATGTAAAGGTGACAGAAACCGCCGATGAAGCCCATGCCGTAAAGCTGGCCGGCCTTCTCCTCGAAGCGGCGAATGAGCAGCATGTCGCGATAAGCCTTGAGCTCCTCGTCCTTGCTGAACTCGGCAAAAGTGCCGCCGTCGAAATTCTTCTTGACCGGCTTGGAAGCCGTCCTGGTAGCAGACTTCGCCGCGGTTTTGCGGCCGGATACAGACGCGGTCTTGGTCGGCGCCATTCATCCCTCCCTGTGTGCTGCGTTGAGAGCGGCGGTGGCATCCCGACGTTTGCCGCCAGAAATACCGCTCCGGTTTCGGGCTGTACCATAGGCAAGAAACGAGACACCAGCAATGCTATAAATGCATGGCTCGCATTCCGGGCAAGACACTGAAATAGTTATCGAAATGTCACATTAACCGAATTTCGGTTAATTCAGAAGTAGTTGTTGAAGATGACGATTTCGTCGTCGCGCGAGACGTTGAGCTGGTAACGAGCAATCTCGTCCAGCATGTCCTTCTCCAGAGAGCCGTCGCTCATGAGCTGCACCTGCCGCTCAAGCGCTTCGCGCCTGGCGGTCAATGCGGCCAATTCCTCCGCGCGCGCCTGCCGCTGACGCTCGAATTCCTCCGTGGCGATCAGACCAAGATCACCATGCACGGAATGATACCCGAAATACGAGAGAAAGGCGACGGTGATTGCGGGAAGAACGAAACGGCCGAATTTTCTCTTCTTATGATGCCTGGTCCACATGCCCAATCAACACCCAACCACGCTTTACGGGGATCGCACGAATCGATCCGGAACAGAATTTCAAATTCGCAGAACTTGATTAAGCAATCGTTGACCGGAACGGCGGCACGAAAAAGCCCGCGCTTTCGGCGCGGGCCCGGGACTTTCCTTTAACGGTGATGCGGCCGGCCCTTCGAAACGCCTTACCGGATCGTTTCGGCCGGTCTCGCCACCAGTCTTACCCCTTCAGGATGGAGCGCCCCGCATAAGCGGCCTGCGGACCCAGCATTTCCTCGATGCGGATAAGCTGATTGTACTTGGCAAGCCGGTCGGAACGCGACAGCGAGCCGGTCTTGATCTGCCCGCAATTGGTGGCGACGGCAAGGTCGGCGATCGTGGAATCTTCCGTCTCGCCCGAACGGTGCGACATGACGGCCGTGTAGCGCGCCTTGTGGGCGGTCTCGACCGCATCGAGCGTTTCCGACAGGGAACCGATCTGGTTGACCTTCACCAGGATGGAGTTGGCGACGCCCATGCGGATGCCGTCGCGCAGGCGTGCCGAGTTGGTGACGAAAAGGTCGTCGCCGACGAGCTGGCACTTGCCGCCGATCTTGTCGGTGAGCCCCTTCCAGCCATCCCAGTCATCCTCGGCCATGCCGTCCTCGATCGAGATGATCGGGTATTTGGCAACGAGTTCGGCGAGATATTCCGCCATGGCGCCCGATTCCAGCGTGCGGCCCTCGCCCTCCATCTCGTACTTGCCGTTCTTGAAGAATTCCGTGGAAGCGCAGTCGAGTGCGAGGCAGACGTCGTCACCCGGCTTGTAGCCGGCCTTCTCGACCGATTTCACGATGAAATCGAGGGCTTCCGAAGCGCTCTTGAGGCCCGGCGCGAAACCGCCCTCGTCGCCGACATTGGTATTGTGCCCCTGGGAAGCCAGTTCCTTCTTCAGGACATGGAAGATTTCCGAACCGATGCGGACGGCGTCGCCCAGCGTGTCGGCGCCGACCGGCATGATCATGAATTCCTGGAAGTCGATCGGGTTGTCGGCATGCGCGCCGCCGTTGATGATGTTCATCATCGGCACCGGCAGGACATGGGCGTTGGGGCCGCCGACATAACGGTAGAGCGGCAGGCCGGAGGCTTCAGCGGCAGCCTTGGCGACGGCCAGGGAGACGCCGAGGATGGCGTTGGCGCCGAGGCGCGATTTGTTCGGCGTGCCGTCGAGCGCGATCATCGTCTTGTCGATATGGATCTGGCTTTCGGCGTCGAAACCGCCGATCGCGTCGAAGATCTCGGTATTGACGGCCTCGACGGCCTTCTCGACACCCTTGCCGTGATAGCGCTTGCCGCCGTCGCGCAGTTCGACCGCTTCGTGCGCGCCGGTGGAGGCACCCGACGGAACGGCCGCGCGGCCGAAAGAGCCGTCTTCCAGATGGACATCCACCTCAACCGTCGGGTTGCCGCGGCTGTCGAGGATTTCACGGGCGATGATATCGGTGATGGCGGTCAAAGGTCTCTCCCTCAGGTTGACGATCACGGGGTCACTGACAATGTCTCATAGTCAATGACACGAAAATTACAATGCGGCGGATTTTTTGCGCTTTCCGGCCGCGATCAGGCGGCCTTGGCGACGGCGTCGAACGCCAGCAGCTTTTCGAGCAGCCGCGGCATGTCCTTCAGGCGCACCATGTTCGGGCCGTCGGACGGGGCGTTGTCCGGGTCCTCGTGGGTTTCGATGAACACGCCTGCAACGCCGACCGCCACCGCCGCCCGCGCCAACGTCTCCACGAACTCCCGCTGCCCACCCGACGAGCCGCCCTGGCCGCCCGGCTGCTGCACCGAATGGGTGGCATCGAAGACGACCGGCGCACCCATGGCCGCCATGATCGGCAGCGAGCGCATGTCGGACACCAGCGTGTTGTACCCGAAGGAAGCGCCGCGCTCGCACAGAAGCACGTTCGGATTGCCGCTCGCGGTGAACTTGGCCAGCACGTTCTTCATGTCCCAGGGCGCCAGGAACTGGCCCTTCTTGACGTTGATGACCCGGCCGGTCTTCGCGGCGGCAACCAGAAGGTCGGTCTGGCGGGACAGGAAGGCCGGGATCTGCAGCACGTCGACCGTTTCGGCCACGACCGCACATTGCTCTTCCGTGTGGATGTCGGTCAGGACCGGGAAGCCGAACTCCTTCTTGAGGTCGGCGAAGATCTCCATGGCGCTTTCGAGACCGATGCCGCGCCTGCCGGCGATCGACGTGCGGTTCGCCTTGTCGAAGGAGGACTTGTAGACGAGCCCGATGCCGAGCTTGCCGCAAAGCTCCTTCAGCGTTCCCGCCATCGTGAAGGCATGGTCGCGGCTTTCCATCTGGCACGGGCCGGCGATCAGCGACAGGCGCGCATCCTGCGCGAAGAGAACCTTGCCGTGTCCTTCGCCGACGGAGACACGCGGGTTGGCGGAAACTTCCATGAGACTATTCCTCGAAGCCGAACAAAACGCCCTGACCGGGCGCCGCCTGGACCAATACGCGGCCTTCCCGGCGGATGAATGCGACGTCATTAGCAGCAAGGACGATCTCTGTCACGGCAAGATCGACCGTCTTGAAGATGACCGCCCGCCCCCAAAGGCCCTCCGCTTCCGGCACCGGCGCAAGGGCGAATTCCGTCTCGATGTCATGTTCCCGCATGACGCGGATGCGCGCATTGGCGGCGGCCAGCACCAGCAGGGAAGGCTCGATCTGCGCCTTCGTCGCCAGCACCTGCTCGGCCAGGGATGCGAATTCGGCCGGCTCCCGGGCCGAAAGAATGATCTCGCTGAGGCCGGTCACCATGTTGGCGTGGCGTTCCAGTTCTCCGCGGTCGGCCGGCAGCGGATCGATCCGCTGACAGGAAAACAGGAAGAAATCCGGCGCACGCTCGTCTCCGGCAAAAGCCAGCCGGAAACTCGCCTCGCTCTCGGAGCCGTCCGGCATCTTCACGCTGCGGGAGAATTCGAGCACGTCGCCGGCGGAGACGCCGCGCAGCCGGAAGCGCGCGTGATCGGCCGCCGCGTCGTCCGTCGCGACCACGAGGGCCGAGAAGCCCTGCCGGTTGCGGGCCTTGCGGAAGGACAGGTCGCGCGCGGTGAAGACGTTGCCGCGCTTGGCGGCGGCCGTCGCATGGCGCCGGTTGGCGAGCGCCAGCGGTTCCAGATACGTGCCGTCAGAGAAGAACACGCAAGAATTGGCGGTTCCGAAAGGATGAAAGGCATCCGGCGCGACTGTAAATCCGAGATCCGTGAGTCGCGAACGCGCAACCGCAAGGTCCGTCACCGGCAGGACGAGATGATCGACTGATCTTGCATTCACGCGAGGCCCCCAGGGATTCGGAATCGCAGAAACTACATTTGGCGGCGGAGCCACTTCGTGCAAGTGGTGCCGGGAGAGATATGTCACAGATATCTATGAAGAAAAAATCATCATACTGGGGGGGTATCTTTTATTTTAGATTGGTATGAGCTTCATTAGATTCAACGATCTCAGAGGCATAGTGGAAAGGGAGGTCTGAGAGCGATGAAATTTACCCCTGAAAAAGCCCGAAAAACACGTCACGGACTTTCATCGACACGTCATTCACCCTGCATAAACACGTCATCCGTGACGTGTCGGATCGACATTCGTTAGAAACGGCAGCGGGCGGCGGTTTCTAACGCAGTGCAGGCCGAAGCACGATCATCTGGAGCATCGACGCGCCCGTCAGATAGATGGCCAAGTGCGCATTAAAAATCGATGGATAACAACTTTTCGAGAAGGCCGGGAAATGGAACCATACGATTTCACCGAATCGGATGGCGACGATGACCCCAGAAGGCAACAATCTTCCCGACGTGAATTCGACCAGCGGCCTTGATATATTCGGGCTTGGCGGCGTAGCGAAATATCTAGCAGGACCGATTGTCCAAGGGATAGGGAGAGTGTTGAAGCCTCTTGCGCATCGGCTGGATAACGCTGCACAAATCGCCAACTGGAACGCGTGGGACGAAGCGTTGAAGGTAAAGGGCTACGAAGCGAAGGTCGTCGATCTAACGTTAGGTGAGCGCGCTGAGGTCCGAATGGTCGCCGAAGCAATTACCCGACAGGATAACCGTGAAGCCATCGCTATCGAAGCCATCAACCACGGAAAGACTCTAACTGCCGATCCCTCTATCGGGCAGTTGCCTCTCCCAGATGCAGACTGGATCGAACGTTTTTGGAGGTTGGCCGAGAACGTCAGCCAACCGAATATGCGGGAGTTTTGGGGTGTTGTTCTCGCACGACGATCAACCGGTAAGGCAGCATTCAGCGCCCGAGCACTCGAATTCTTGAGCACTCTCAGTGGGGATGAGGCGCGAAAGCTGGAGCGGATAGCACAGTTCTCCGTGATCCATTACGTGGATGAAGGCGTCAGCGATCACGCAGTCATGAATCATCTTAGCGATCATACGGATCGGCTGGATAGCGAGAGGAAGAAAGAGCTGGAGGCCTTCAACAAGCGCCTTCACGAATTCATCGGAAACATCGATACGCCGTTGTTCGGCTCCCTGGGCATCTACATTGAAAGCGGCTGGGCGCATTCCATCCTCCAGAAACCTAAAGGTGGCAAAATCTGCTTCACCGTCGCGGGCACCAGTTTTGAAGCCGTTGTTCCGCCTGGGCATGTTGATGAACATGGCTTCTACTATATCGGCGGCTCTACCGGATTGGCACCGTTGGGTAGGGAGTTGATCGGCATGATAGCACCGGAACCAGATGAGCGTTATTTTGACCTTCTTTCGGAGGGCTTCAAAATAAAGGGCATTGAATTGCAGCGAGTTGCTGCTTCTAGCCGTTCATGAGGCCTCGTTATGGTGAAAGTGATCCTAGATCGTGGTGACGATTTAGGGAATTGGGATTCCCAAAGTTGAGCAAATCGGATTCAACGTTGATTTTGGAGATCAGCGATGGATTGTGATGCACTTCGAGACGATCAGTGGGAACGGATCAA